>CAVKUW010000058.1:7890-27872 GCA_963659815.1 Butyricicoccaceae bacterium | reverse complement strand
ATACAAAATGCACAAATCGAGACTTTTAAGGTGGAATATAAGAGGAAGTTGACATAAAAACACAAAGAGGATACCTCACCAAGGGTATCCTCTTGTATTAAGCCAATAATTCTGCTATTATCGAATCGTGGAAAAAGTTACAGAAAAAGGAGTTACATATGATACGCGAATGTAGTCTGGAAGAGATATCCGATGGACGGACATACAGAGAAAATGATATGGTGAAGGCAGATCCGGCTGGGTGCGATGGCTGTTTCAAATGCTGTACGGGCATGGGAAATTCCATTATCTTAGATCCGTATGACATCTGGCTGTTGAAGAACTTTTCGGAGGGGACCAAGCTGACGTTTGAACAGCTCCTTGCAACCGGGAATGTGGAGCTGAATATCGTGGATGGATTGATTCTGCCGAATCTCAGTATGAAAAAAGGACAGGACCGCTGTGCTTATCTTGATACGGATGGTCGGTGCCGGATTCATGATGTGCGACCGGGAATCTGCCGGTTGTTCCCACTTGGGAGAGTTTATGATGAGAAGGGAGACTTCTCTTATTTCTTGCAGACAGGCGAATGCGCTAAGAAGAATCTTGCGAAGATCAAGGTAAAAAAGTGGATTGAGATGCGATGCCCAGAGAAGAACCGCGAATTTGTCACGACGTGGCATGCGTTGATCCGCACAGCCGGGCAGAAGATGGTGGAACATAAGCAGAGTGGTCGTGGCGAGAAGCTGCAGGAGCTAGCAATGTATATTCTGAACGAATTCTATGTTGCAGACCTGCCAGAAGCATCCTACGACGATGCCGGAATCGCAACCATCTACGAAGGTCTATGCAACAAAATTGAAAATGCAAGAGAATCTCTCGCGCATTTTTAGGGTAAATGTTAATGATAGAAACCGACAACTGCATGCAAAATGGTAATGCGATTCAACATGATACGAAAGATTATCTGCAGTTGGCGGTTGGTACAATAAGGAGGAACAAAAATGCTCGGAATTATCGGCGCAATGGATGAAGAAGTTGCAAAATTAAAGGAAACCATGCAGGATGTCACAGTCGAGACAAAGGCATCCATGGAATTTTACAAGGGAACGATGAACGGCAAGGATGTCGTCGTTGTTCGCTCTGGAATCGGAAAGGTCAATGCGGGAATCTGCACACAGATTCTGTGTGACCTGTATCATGTCGATGCTGTGATCAACACAGGAATCGCGGGAAGCTTAAATGCGAAGATTGATATCGGAGATATCGTACTTTCAACTGATGCACTGCAGCACGACATGGATGCGACAGGCTTTGGATATAAGCCGGGCGTGATTCCACGGATGGAGACATCGACATTTATTGCAGATGAGAAGCTGCGAAAGCTGGCGAAGGAGTGCTGCGAGCGCGTGAATCCGGATATTCATGTATTTGAAGGACGCGTGGTCAGTGGCGATCAGTTTATCTCTGATAAGGCGAAGAAAGAATTTATCCTGAATACATTTGCAGGCGACTGTACTGAGATGGAAGGTGCAGCGATCGCACAGGCTGCTTACTTGAATCAGATTCCGTTTCTGATTATCCGTGCAATCTCAGATAAGGCGGATGACAGTGCGACGGAAGATTATCCAACCTTTGAGGCGAAGGCAATCGCACACAGCGTAAAGCTTGTGCAGGCAATTGTGGAAGGGTATTAAGAAAGAAGGAAGAAAACTATGGAAAAAATAGCAAGCTTTACAGTGAACCATTTGAATTTGTTGCCGGGTGTGTATGTGTCAAGAAAGGATAACGTCGGCGGCAATGTGATTACAACTTTTGATCTGCGTATGACGAGACCGAACTATGAGCCGGTGATGAATACAGCAGAGGTGCATACGATTGAGCATCTGGCAGCAACCTTTCTTCGAAACCATAAGGAATACGGAGAGAAAATCATTTATTTTGGACCGATGGGATGCCGGACGGGATTCTATCTGATCTTGGCAGGCGAGTATGAATCGAAGGATATCGTGCCGTTGCTGAAGGAACTGTATACATTTATGAGCGAGTTCGAGGGTGATGTACCGGGCGCGTGTGCCCGGGATTGCGGAAATTATCTCGACATGAACCTGCAGATGGCGAAATATCTGAGCAAGAAGTATCTGACGGAAGTATTGGAGAATATTTCGGAAGAGAGACTTGTTTATCCGGAATAGTTATCCACAATATCCACAAAATGCGCGTATTTGTTGCATTTTACAAAATGTCTTGAAAATCCCATGCAAACCTCTTATCATCTTAACTATAAGGTAAGGATGGAAGGAGGAGTTGTATGGGAGAAGAACAGGACATTCCAAGAAAACTTGAGTATGAGAGTTTGGCTGAGTATGATGCATTCCGTAACCCTTCGATCGTGGAGGAACAACCTTTTTATTACAAAGGGATGAGCCGAAGCGAATATGAAAAGGAACTCGCATATCTCAATCAGAACCTGTCATCGTTTTATGAAGGTTCATATGTTCCGCTCTGGAAGCAGTCGTGGTATCAGTAGGAGCTTTGGCCAGCACCCGAAGATACAAAATAAGTCATTTTTTCTAAATGAACCCCAATATTTTGTAGGAATTTTATAAAAAGTATTTGATTTTACATATCAGTATGGTACAATGAATTATAATTGCGGACAGGTATAGTTTGACTTGAATTATTATGGAAAATGTATCGAGGATATAGAGAGTTTATAAGGTAGAGAGGTGTAACTATGAACTTTAAAGACAAGCTGGTAAGTAAATTATTGGATATCGGAAAGAAACACCGGATATTAGTCTATCCGATGCTTGCTCTGGTTGCGGTTGTAACTGCAATCTCGCATGCCATCTGCTGGGGACGCGGAAATGGCAAGAAGATGGTCGCATCGATTATGGTTGTGGCGCTTCTGATCACGCAGTCGTTGTTCCTGACATCATCCGCTGTAAATAATGGCGATGATGCAAACGCGGCACTCACGAACACTGCTACGGATGCAACCAGTGTGATGAACAGCGGGGATGGAGCGAATGATCCAATCCAGTTGCTCGATGCAGACGGAAATGCCGATGCCGCAGACGACGGAACGGCCGATGCAGAAACAGCAAATGTTACATACTATGCATATACAACCTCATCTCAGACAATTGCCGGTTTTTCAAAGGCTTGTGCAGTTGCAGACTCTACCATTACTTTGATGAACGATAATGCAGAAATTCTGCAGGGATTTGGTCTGGATGCAAATTATTTTACAACAGACGGAAATCTGTACAGTGATGCACAGTGTACAACACCAATTGCAGGCAACCAGATGTCTACGACAGAAAATGGAACCTATCAGGTATTTGTAAAGATTACAAGAACCGCATATACACTTGCATTTTCTGATTGTGGTGATCAGGGAGACGTCGCAAGTGTTACAATACCGACAAATGAGACAAATACCGGTAATGTCGAACAGGTGATGACATTTGCCGTACCGGGATCAGACGCTACCTATCATTTCTATAAGAGAGGATATAAGTATATCAGCCTTGGAGACAAGACGATCGGTCAGAGTATCGAGGTGAAATCTTCTGATGTCCGTACGAACACGATTACGGTAAAGGCAGGCTGGGAGCCAATCAAGGACATGAAGCTGACATATCAGTTGTATGATCCATCGGTTGTAGGTGTGCTTGAACCGGTAGAGTCAGCCGATGCAGTTGTTGAGAGTGCAGCTTTTGCATATGGCGATACAGTCTCTATCATGACTTTGGATGAGAGTGCTTATATTCAGAATAAAGGATATTATTTCGCAGGCTGGAAGATCGAGGGCACGGATACGATTATTGATCCATCCCAGACAGCAACGATGGCTGCGACGATTGACAGTGGACTTGTAAAAGAAAGTGGTGCACTGACAGATGCAACGAATGTTGCACCGGTTAAGCTGATCGGTCAGTGGAAATATAAGGAAATTGAGCTGTATGTCGACGGCAATAAGGTCGATGGCAGTGCTGCGGCTGTGACAGGCATGTACGGTACAGCTATGAACCATGTCATTACAGCAAAGTACAAGAAAGATGGTGCAGAGAGTGAGTCCATCCAGTTTACGAATGGTATGCAGGCGGTTACAACCGGACTTGGTACTTATGGACTTTCTGTAAATGAATCGGCAAATTCTTATACGATAACAGGTACACCGAACAATGTGACAACGGATGCACAGAGCTATACATTTACGGTGACAGATACGAATGACACAAGTAAGACAGCAACCTTTAATCTTGTGTTTGCTGTTGAAAAGCTTCCGGTTATCATTGGAGAAGTCAAGGATGCTTCCACAGGAGGAACTTTGACGAAGGTGTATGATAATTCGGATACTATCCAGGTGCAGACGACAGCGTCTGTCACAGCACAGGACGGCAGTGTACCGGATTGTATAACAAACGATGCGATTCAGGTAACGTTCGATGCAACCGCAAAGATGCTTGATACAGGAAGTGTGAAGGGCAAGGATGTCGGAACTGGAAAGACGATCCGTCTGACATCACCAAGATTATCTGGAAATAATGCAAATTGCTACGAGTTACAGAATGTAGAAGAAGGACACCTCGATGTGGCAAACGCAGCTACTGTAACGAAACGTACCTTGAACGTGGAGGTTGCATATGATGTAGATTCAGTATTGTTTGGACAGGATAGTCCAGACTGTACACTGACGATTACGAATCCAGATAATATTGCACAGGGAAATAACAATGAAGAGCAGAATGCATATGCGGCAGATCCGAATACATTTATGACAAGATATCTTGGACTGAATAACAAGGATGCATGGGAGACAAACCGCAAGATTTATAGCAGCCCGGCAAATGCGTATTACTATATCCGTCCAACCTTTGCAAGCAACGGAAACTATGAAGTAGTTGTTGCAAATCCGCCGAAATTCTCGGTGACAAGAGAAAGCTCCGATGGACATTTTTCTATCAAGGAAACTGCGGTTGGAGGATATTATCCAAGCTATACGATCGTGGCAACGAACGGATATGATATGGTTCGAATCCTGAGTGATGGCGAGGTTGATATTTCTGACACGATGACACGTGCACAGGCAAAAGCGTTGTTCAAGAACCAGTCCGCAGGTATTACGGCAGATGGTACTTACACGAACATCCAGTTCCAGTTGTACAATTCAACAACCAATGCAATCTCTACAATCTACACAGTGAAGGAGACGATCATTGTAGATACGAAGATTCCGGTTTATGTAAGCCATACAGTGGAACCGACCGGCTTTGTAAATCAGCTTGGATTTGGTACATATTATCATTCACAGAATAATGTCACAGGTATGACATTGACAGTTACATACCGCTCAGACGAAAGCCCTTGTGATTACCTGCATTATTATTTCGCAGGCGAGGACGCAAGTACGGTTCCGACTACAACGATGCAGACAAAGATGGTATCGAAGGGAAATGGTCTGTATGAGGCAACACTTCTGGTAGGAAGCGGCTATGCCGGACAGCTGGTTGTATGGGCAACTGATACAAAGCAGAAGGAATCTGCACATACAAAGCTGGTATGTTATACAACGAACACTGATGCAAGTCTGACAGATAAATATTATGAGTGGATGGTTGAAGGAACCCCTCCAACTGCTGCGCTGAGCGTACAGGGAAATGGAGAGGCTGCGCTGACAGATAAGTGGTACAATACATTGGATGCAGCAATCGCAGCAACGGATATCGACAGTGGACTGGATGAAGTGACATGGAGTGTTGAGACACCAAGTACAACTGTGACAGCTACGACATCTGCGTATGGTGCCAATGCGACAAAGAATGCAAAGATTACAGATTATACATTCCACCAGATCATTACAGGTGGTGCATCGAATAATTACACACCGGGTGAGTATTATATCTCGGCAGTGGTAAAGGATAATGCAGGCAATACGGTAGATGTAGAGAAGCAGGGTCCATTCCTCTTCGATGGCATCAAACCGGCAGTGACATTGTCCGATGATGGAGAAAGCCAGACACAGTTCCGGTCCGATGTCACGATTACGATGGAAGCGACAGAGGGCGAGCTGGAAAGTGGTATTGACAGCATTGCACTGTACAAGGACAGCACAGACAGTGAGCCGATCCAGACATGGTCTGCCGCTGGCGCGAAGAGCTGGACAGAAAGCTATGATGTAACAGAGAGTGGAACCTATATCTTAGTTGTAACGGATATTGCAGGTAATCAGTCTACCGAGCAGGTAACCTACAGTCATATTTCTTCGGAGAGACCAGACAAACCAAGCGTATCAATTGCGAAGGGCGATAATGGTGCGATTGGAAATGCAGGCTGGTTGATCGAGGATAAGCCGAAGGTAACAATCAAGTCAACAACGGAAACAAGTGATAAGGTTCCGGTCAAGACGTATTACAAAGTGATTTATACAGACGCAAGTGGAAAGCATGAATCACAGGATAGTTTTACCGGAGAGAGTTATACATTTGCACTGGACGGACAGGGTGATGTGACAGTGGAAGCGTGGGCAGTCAGCGAGGCGGGCTGTCAGAGTGATACCGCTTCAGAGGCTGAAAAGGTCGATATTGACGGACCGGCTGTGACAATCACCGATTCTGTGGTTGATGCAAATGGGGATGTAACGATTAACTTCCAGGCAATCGATTTGATCAGTGGTGTAGATACTGACCGGGTTCTGGTAAACGGTAATGCAGTATCAGTAACGGATACAGATGGTGTGGCAAAGGGAAGCTTTAAGGCGGATGGCAGTGCAGCTTACACGATTGTTGCGTATGATAATGCAGGTAACAGGTCCACAGAGGTAAGCTTTGAGCCACTTGGTCTGGAAGTAACACCTGTAACTGCGATTACAAATACGACAGCACATATCGAGGCACAGGTCATTCAGGGAACAAACCCACTGTCAAAGAGTCTGTGTTATATCGAATATAAGAAAGCGACAGAGACAAGCTATGATACGGTACTTGTCAATAAGACAGATACCGCAAGCGGAATTGAGATGATCTACAATTTCAGCAAGCTGACACCAGATACGGTATATAATTACCGCGTACATGCAGCAACTTTGAATTCTTCCGAGGAGCGTGTGGTCGAAGGAAGCTTTAAGACGCTGTCTGGTAATTCGACGACTACAATCTATGGTACGGCAACTTATAACGATTCGCTGCCAGACGATGTAAAGGATAAGCCAATCTACATCAATCTGTACCGTGGCAATATGATTGTCGGTGGTGAAGTTGTAACAAGTGCAGACAATACACGGTATATGTTTACAGGTGTATCGGATGGAACTTACCGGATCGTTGCAACAAACGGTACTCTGACAAAAGAGGCGTCGGTAACGGTTACCGATGGTATGATCACATATCCAGAGACCTATTCGACAACCGGAGGAATCAACTTCGTACTTTCCGGTCTGTCTACCGATGTGATTCTGGATGATGGTGATGTAGAGATTGCTGTGGATGGTCTGGATAAGATTTATAACAACAGCTACTACAAGGGAAATGTAACGGATGATGATCTTCGAATCGTTCAAAATGGCGGCCGGATCGATATTGCTTTGCATGCAAGCTACATCAAGGTAAGCGATGTGACATCCGAAGAGCAGGGCATCTTCGCAGATAAGCTTGGCAGCCGGACAGAGATTGTTCGTTATATCAGATTATATATCGTGAAAAATGTATATAATGAATTTGGAAACTTAGAGTATTCACAGAATCTGACAAGACTGTATGAGCCTGTGACGATCTCCTTCCCATTGGAGGATCTGGCAGGTGAGAACATCAAGGTAGCATCGCTGCATGCAGAGGGAACGGATTATTCGTTCAAGAGCTGGACAGATGCAAGCGAAGTGACACTGACACATGATTATGTAATCATCAATACAGACCGTTTCTCAACCTACGCACTGTATCGTGTGACACAGCCGAAGACTTACACGGTTGTATGGAAGGACGGCGATGGAAATATCCTGAAGACGGAGACTGTAGAAGAGGGCGCTTCTGCAACACCGCCGGAGGGTACACCAACCAAGACACCAACCAAGGATTACACATACACCTTTGAAGGCTGGGATCAGGATTATACAAATGTCACAAAGGATATGGTCATTCTCGCATGGTTCTATTCAACAAAGCGCGATGACACAACGGAAGATCCGGGCACAACGGAAAATCCAGGTACGACAGAGCAGCCGGGTACAACGGAGGAACCAAAGGCACCGGATGCAAACGTAACACCAGGTAACAATGGCAACGGAGCAAACAGCGGACAGAACACATCAAAGAACCCAGTGAAGTATACTTATATGGGTGCAACTGGCTCTCCGCAGACAGGGGATGCAACACCAATCGTATTGCTTGTATGTGCATTTGTATTTGCGGGTGCAGGAATTGTAGTTACGATCAAAAAGAGAAAAAGTTTCTAAAAATTAACAGTTATAGTTCTTCGCATACCGAACATAATAAGAGTAAGACAAACGTGTCTTAATTCAAAAGTATGGAGGTAGATAATTATGAAGAACTCAAACAACACAACAAGCGTACCAGAGGCTAAGGAAGCTATGAACAAGTTCAAGATGGAAGTAGCAAACGAGCTCGGTGTAAACCTGAAGCAGGGTTACAACGGAGATCTTACTTCCCGTGAGAGTGGTTCAATCGGTGGCGAGATGGTCAGACAGATGATCAAGAAGCAGGAGCAGCAGATGTCTGGTAAGTAATCAATCTGACCAGATGGATATGCGCTAAGTAAGACCATGTAAGGGAGTTTGTTTCTATATCGGTGATAATGGGAAACATTATTGCATAAGATATAGAAACAAGCTCTTTTTTTGAGCAAATATATAGACTTGCGAAAAATCTTATGATATAATGCAGAGAATAGTGCTTACAATGGATAGTAGGCGTTGCAAGTTAAGGAGGAAAAAAACAAATGAGTTTAGCAGTAGAAAAATTAGACGGAAGCATGGCAAAATTAACAATTACAGTACCAGCTGAGGAGTTTACAAAGGCAATCACTTCTGCATACAACAAGCAGAAGAGTAAATTCTCTGTACCTGGATTCCGTAAGGGAAAAGTACCACAGGCATTCATCGAGAAAATGTACGGTGCTGCTATCTTTTATGAAGATGCTGCAAATCAGCTTATAAATGAGTATTATCCAAAGGAACTCGAGAACTGTGAGGAAGAGATCACTTCAAACCCAGAGATCGATGTAACACAGATCGAGAAGGGTAAGGATTTCATCTTTACAGCAACTGTTGCAGTAAAGCCAGAGATCAAGATCGGTGATTACAAGGGTGTTGAGATCGAGAAGATCGATACAACAGTAACAGACGAAGACGTTATGGCAGAGATCCTGAAGGATCAGAAGGAAAACGGAAGAAAGATCGATGTAACAGACAGAGCTGCACAGATGGATGATGAAGTTACAATCAATTTCGAGGGCTTTGTAGATGATGTTGCATTCGAAGGTGGAAAGGGCGAGAACTACAAGCTTACACTTGGTTCACACTCCTTCATTGATACATTTGAGGATCAGATCGTTGGCAAGAACATTGGCGATAAGTTCGATGTAAACGTAACATTCCCAGAAGAGTATCATGTAGAAGATCTGAAGGGTAAGCCAGCTGTATTTAAGGTAGAGCTTCTTGCAATTTCTACTCTGGAGCTTCCAGAGCTTGATGACGAGTTCGCAAGTGATGTTTCTTCTTTCGAGACATTTGCTGAGTACAAGGAAGACAAGAAGAAGACATTGGAAGTAAAGAAGGAAGAGCAGGCAAAGCGCGAGAAGCAGTCTAAGGTAGTTGAGAAGATTGCAGAGGCAGCTGAGGTTGAAATTCCAGAAGCAATGATCAAGTACAATCAGGAAAGAATCATGAATGAGATGTCTCAGAGAATGATGTATCAGGGACTTCAGATGGAGCAGTATCTCCAGCTTATGGGAACAACAAAGGAAGAGTTCTTAGAGCGTGTAAAGCCGGATGCAATTGCAAGAATCAAGACAAGTCTTGTGCTTGAGGCAGTTGCAGCAGCAGAGAATATCGTTGCAAGTGATGAGGATGTAGATGCTGAGATCCAGGATATGGCTGCACAGTATCAGATGAAGCCAGAGGAACTCAAGGATATGATTGGTGCTCCAGAGATGGAGAATATCAAGAAGGATATCGCTTCCAGAAAGGCACTCGAATTCCTTGGCGAGAATTGTAAGGAAGTTTAATCAGAAAAGCTTCACTTAGTTAGGAGATAATTAGAATGGCAAATCGTTCAGACGATAAGAAAAAAGTAAGATGTTCGTTCTGTAACAAGTCACAGGAGCAGGTGCGCAAGCTGATTGCGGGTCCGAATGTATATATCTGTGATGAGTGTATTGAGATTTGTTCTGAGATCATACAGGATGAATTTGATAACGAGCCTTCCGACTCTGAGATCAATCTCTTGAAACCGAAGGAAATCAAAGAATTCCTGGATGATTATGTCATTGGACAGGAACAGGCAAAGAAAGTACTTTCTGTGGCGGTGTACAATCACTATAAGCGTATTCTGGCAGAGAAAGATTTTGATGTCGAGCTTCAGAAGAGTAATATTATCATGATAGGACCTACGGGTTCCGGTAAGACATATCTGGCACAGACATTGGCAAAGCTTTTGAATGTTCCATTTGCAATCGCAGATGCAACAGCTTTGACAGAGGCAGGATATGTCGGTGAAGATGTAGAGAATATCTTATTGAAGCTGATTCAGGCAGCCGATTATGATATCGAGCGTGCACAGCATGGAATTATCTACATTGATGAGATTGATAAGATCACGAAGAAATCAGAGAATGTATCGATTACACGTGATGTATCCGGTGAGGGTGTACAGCAGGCACTTTTGAAGATTATCGAGGGTACAGTTGCTTCTGTTCCGCCACAGGGTGGAAGAAAGCATCCACAGCAGGAGTTCATCCAGATTGATACAACGAATATTCTCTTTATCTGTGGTGGTGCATTTGAGGGCATGGAGAAGATTATCGATAACCGTATTGGTAAGAAGTCCATCGGGTTTAATGCAGAGATCGCAGACCGTTCTTCAGACAAGAAGGTTGGCGAGATTTTAAAACAGGTATTGCCAGAGGATTTCGTGAAGTATGGACTGATTCCGGAGTTTATCGGACGTGTACCGGTCAGCGTTACGCTGGATCTGCTGGATGAGGACGCACTGGTACGGATTTTGTCAGAGCCAAAGAGTTCCATCTGCAAGCAGTATAAGAAGTTGTTTGAATTAGATGGTGTCGAGCTGATCTTTGACGAGGATGCCCTTCGAGAGATTGCGAAGGAAGCTATGACAAGAAAGACAGGTGCGAGAGGATTGCGTGCGATCATCGAGAAGACGATTATGGAACAGATGTACGAGATTCCTTCTGATGATACAGTTGTCAGCTGTCGTATCACAAAGGATATGGTGGATGGCGTTGCAGGTCCGATCATTGAGCGCTCAGACGAACCAAGAACGAAGAAAAACGCTTCCCGTAAGCGGATAAAGCAAGAGGATTCAATCGCGTAATGGTTATCAAATCAGCAGAATTAGAAACAGTATGCGGCATTACGAGTAAGTTGCCGGAAAATACATTCCCGGAGATTGCTTTTGCGGGCAAATCAAATGTTGGAAAGTCTTCGCTGATCAACGGTTTACTGAACCGGAAATCGCTGGCGAGGACTTCGGCATCGCCCGGAAAGACACAGACGATCAATTTCTACAATATCAACAAGAATCTGTATTTTGTAGATCTGCCCGGTTATGGCTATGCGAAGGTATCGCAGGAGATCCGTAACAAATGGGGCAAGATGATCGAACGGTATCTGCATGCATCGATACAGTTAAAGGCAGTATTGCTTTTGATCGATATCCGGCATGCGCCGGGAGAAAATGATGTAACGATGTATAACTGGATTGTGGCAAATGGATATGAGCCGGTTATCATTGCGACGAAGCTGGACAAGATCAAGCGGAGTCAGAAAGACAAGAACATAAAAGTGATTCGAGAGACACTGGGATGTGGAAAAGAGACAAAAATAATCCCCTTCTCCGCTGTATCAAAACAGGGAAAAGAGGAGATTTGGAATCTGATTGAAGATTCTATTCAGACATCCACAGTTGATTGACAAGATATTCATAAATGCCGGAACTTTTGCTTCGCCAGTTGTTGCAAATAGTTTCGGCTTGTGATTTTGTTGGGACATCGAATTTTAGATCAATCAGAGTTTCCTTTCGATCTTTGATGATGCACTGTACGGTGTACCAGTTCGAATCGTTGTAAAAGTAGTCCGCATAGATTTCGGACTCTTTTTTTACGTTGATACGTTCTGCTTTGAGATATTCTAAAATATCCTCCTTGATGGCGTAAGGCAGACGGTTCTCGAAGTAGGAGAGTGCCTCCTCACCGGAACTTGTGATCTTGTAATGAATCGTGTCGCGAATCGTGTCCGTGGAGATGAACTCATCGTTGATCAGCTCGCTTAATGATTCGTGCAGATTGAATACACTTGTGTAATCTTTCCCAACGATAAAGCCAGAGATCAGAGAGTTCGTCATCGTATAATCCGTCCGATCCAGCATATATAAAATCATCAGTTTGTATAGTAATAACCCTTCCATGATACGTTCCTCCTGTTGTGTCCTTTTTTACTTTACGATACAAGAAAGCAAAAATCAAGAAAAAAAGCAAAAATAAAGGTTTACGAGGTGCAATAAGTGTGCTAAGATAAACATAATCTTTCTAAAGGTATATTGTATCACTTCATTATTCAGTGAGATGCCCCAGAATTAGAGAATAAAAATAGTTAAGTACAAAATGCAACATAAAAGTAGTTTATTTCGAAAAGGAGACACGCATGGAATTTAGAAAAATGTCTTTGGCTGAGTTGCGGGAGTATGCGAAAGAAAAGGGAATCCGCAATATTTCAACACTCAAAAAAGCCGAGCTTGCCGAACTTCTGGAGAATATGGAGAAGATGATGGCAGCGAAGAAAAAAGAAGCTGAGCAGAAGAAAGCTGCGGAGCGCAAAACACAGGAAATGGCAAAGGTACGCCCGGATACAAGACAGGCAAACCGTACGAAGAATCCGGCAGAAAATTATCAGGAGCTTCGGAATATCGAGCCGGAGGAAGGCGAGACAGAAGCAGAGATTCAGGTATTTGACGGACAGGAATACAATCCAAAGTTGGACAGTGGTTCCGAGGCAAATGGTATTCTGGAGGTTATGACGGAGGGCTATGGATTTATCCGTAGTGCAAACTATCTGCCGGGAGACAGAGATATCTATGTATCGCCGGTACAGATCCGGAAATTTTGTCTGAAGAAGGGCGATATCATCGGAGGTCCGGTGCGGAACAAGACACAGGGCGAGAAATTCTCAGCACTCTTGTTTATCCGTCATGTGAACGGCATGTTGCCATCGGTAGCTGCAAAGCGGAAGCCGTTCGAGGATCTGACGCCGATCTTCCCGAATGAGCGTATTTCACTTGATGAGACAGGTGCTCCAGTTGCTATCCGTATCGTGGATCTGCTTTCCCCAATCGGAAAGGGACAGAGAGGTATGATCGTATCGCCTCCAAAGGCAGGTAAGACGACCCTGCTGAAAGCGATTGCAAAGAGTATCAGTACAAGAAACCGGGACATGCATCTGATCGTGCTTTTGATCGATGAGCGACCAGAGGAAGTGACAGATATCCGCGAGTCTATCGAGGGTGAAAATGTCGAGGTAATCTATTCCACGTTTGATGAGCTTCCAGATCACCACAAGCGTGTGTCGGAGATGGTAATCGAGCGTGCAAAGCGTCTGGTTGAGCATGGCAAGGATGTTGTGATCCTGCTTGACAGTATTACAAGACTGGCAAGAGCGTACAACCTGACGGTACCACCAAGTGGAAGAACATTGTCCGGTGGTCTTGACCCTGCAGCACTGCATATGCCAAAGCGGTTTTTCGGTGCGGCACGTAATATGCGTGAGGGCGGAAGCCTGACGATTCTTGCAACGGCACTGGTAGAGACCGGAAGCCGTATGGATGATGTCGTATTCGAGGAGTTCAAGGGAACTGGCAACATGGAGCTGGTACTCGACCGGAAATTATCCGAGAAGCGAATCTTCCCAGCAATCGATATTGCAAAGTCCGGTACGAGACGTGACGATCTGCTTCTGACTCCAGAGGAGCAGGAGGCAGTCAACATGATCCATAAGGCGCTGACATCTGTAAAGTCGGAAGAATTTACCGATGAAATCCTGAAGTTGTTCGCAAGAACAAAGAATAACCATGAATTTATCGATATGGTAAAGAAAATTTTGCCATATGGCAGAAGATAAAAAACAGCCGGAATAAATGTGACAAAAATTATCAGAAATATCAAAAAATGCTTGAATTTCTTGATATGGTATGATAAAATTCGTATGTTGTGTAATAAACAGTCTGCTATGTCTAGCACATGGTAGCAAGTATGATTTAAGAGGTGAAAGAAATGAGAGAAGGAATCCATCCAGCGTACTATCAGGCAAAGGTTGTTTGCAACTGTGGTAACGAGTTCGTAACAGGTTCAACAAAGGAAGATATCCACGTTGAAATTTGTTCAAAGTGCCATTCATTCTACACAGGTCAGCAGAAGGCTGCTCAGGCTCGTGGTAGAATTGATAAGTTCAATCGTAAGTACGGTGTTCAGGCATAATACGGAAATGACATGGAATAAGGCTTGTTACAATAATGTAGCAAGCCTCTTTTCATATGTATGAAAAAGGTGGAGTATGAGCAGAATAAATATCGGCGGACAGGCAGTTATGGAAGGCGTCATGATGCGAAACAATGACCGATATGCTGTCGCAGTCCGGAAACCAGATAAACAGATAGAAGTAAAGACAAATCGGTGTACAGGAACCTCCGACCGTCCGGCAGTTTGCAATCTGCCGATCGTGCGCGGTGTGTTCAGTTTTGTGCAGTCGCTCACCATCGGCGTGAAAACACTGATGTATTCGGCGCAGTTCTTTGAGGACGAGGAAGAGGAAGCACCGAAGAAGGAAAAGAAAAAGAAGAAAGAAAAGACGAAGGAGCAGGAAGCGCGTGCAGAGAAAGCGGAGATGGCAGGCACAGTTACATTTTCGATTGTACTGGCAGTCGGACTTTTTATGCTGCTTCCGGCATGGATTGTGTCGTTACTGGATTGCGTGATAAAAAATCATGTATTGATCGGACTGATTGAGGGTGTGATCCGTCTGACAATCTTCCTTGGGTATGTGATTGCGATTTCACGTATGGAGGATATCAAGCGGACATATATGTATCATGGTGCGGAGCACAAAACGATCAATTGTCTGGAACATGGAAACGAGCTGACGGTGGAGAATGTCATGCAGGCGTCCCGGTTCCACAAACGATGCGGAACGAGTTTTCTGTTTATAGTTATGATCGTAAGTATTTTAGTATTTATGTGTATCACGGTAGATGCGATGTGGCTGCGGTTATTGCTGCGTGTGCTGCTGGTACCGGTGATTGCGGGAATCTCCTATGAATTTATCCGGTTTGCAGGAAACAGTGAGTCATGGATTGCCAATCTGCTCAGTAAGCCGGGACTTTTGATCCAGAGACTGACAACGAAAGAGCCAACCGAGGATATGGTTGAGGTTGCTATTGCTTCGGTTGAGGCAGTTTTGGACTGGCGTGCATATCTGGCAGAACAAGCAAAGAGTGAGAAATGAGGAAAGCTATGACGTGGCAGGCATTGATGAAGGAAGAGTTAGAACGCCTGAGACAGGCAGACATACCGGAGGCGGACAGTGATATCCGGCTTTTGACAATGGATGTGGCAGGCTGTACATATTCGACACTGATCCTGCGTATGGCGGAGGAGGTCACGGAAGAGCAGGCGCAGAGGCTGCATGCATATGTCACGGAACGTATGACACATAAGCCGTGCCAGTATATCCTTGGAACGCAGGATTTTATGGGAATGGAATTTGCAACAGCACCAGAGGTACTGATTCCAAGACCGGAGACAGAAATCCTGGTGGAACAGGCCTGCGAGAGACTGACGGTACTTAGAGAGAAAAAGACAGGTTCAAGTGCGCTTCACGTATTAGATATGTGCTGTGGAAGTGGCTGTATCGGAATCAGTGTGGCAAAACTTGTTCCAGACGTGTCGGCTGTTCTGGCAGATATTTCGGATGCTGCAATCGCTCTGACGAGAAAGAACTTGAAATGGTTGCAGGCAGATTGTACGGTAATACAGACTGATTTATTTGCGCAGATTGAAGGAAAATATGATATGATAATATCGAATCCACCGTATATCCGTACGGATGAGATTCCGAAGCTTATGGCGGAGGTACGTGATTTTGAGCCACATCTGGCACTTGACGGAAAAGCGGATGGATTGTATTTTTATGATAAGATTATTCGGGAAGCGAGGGAGTATCTCTATGAAGATGGATATATTTTGTTTGAAATCGGACAGGATCAGCTGGACGCTGTTCGGGGACTCCTTGTAGAGAACGGATATACAGATATAAAAGGAATCAAAGATTATGCAGGGCTTGACCGGATCGTGACGGCGCGGTATCCGAAGTCTTGCGTTCAATAAAGAAGAGAAAAATGATTTCGTCCGTATGGAACGAAATTGAGGATAGTTGGAGGATAAAAACATGTTTGACAAATTAGAGGATTTGGTAGCTCGTCTGGACGAATTACAAAATGAACTTTCCGATCCGAATGTGGCAAGTAATGCAGAGCGTTTCCGAAATCTGATGAAGGAGCAGGCAAACCTGGCTCCAATCGTAGAGAAATATCAGGAATATAAGGAAGCCAAGCAGACGATTGAAGACAGCTTATCAATGCTGGAGGGCGAAAGTGATGAGGAAATGCGTGAGATGCTGAAAGAGGAATTATCCTCTGCAAAACAGCAGGTGGAGCAGTGCGAGAATGAACTTAAAATCCTGCTTCTGCCAAAAGATCCAAATGATGAGCGAAACGTCATCCTGGAAATCCGTGCGGGTGCCGGTGGTGATGAGGCAGCACTTTTTGCAGCAGAACTTTATCGTATGTATGTGCATTATGCGGAGAGCCGCCGCTGGAAGGTAGAGCTGATGGAAGCTGAGGAAATCGGCATTGGCGGTATGAAGTCAGTTACGGCAATGGTAACCGGTAGTGGTGCGTATTCCGTACTGAAATATGAGAGTGGTGTCCATCGTGTACAGCGTGTGCCTGAGACAGAGAGTGGTGGACGAATCCATACAAGTACAGCCAGTGTAGCTGTTCTTCCGGAGGCAGAGGAAGTGGATGAGATCGATATCCCGGATAAAGATGTCCGTATCGATGTCATGCGTGCATCCGGTAATGGTGGACAGTGTGTCAACACAACGGATTCTGCTGTACGTCTGACACATATTCCAACCGGAATTGTGATCTATAGCCAGACAGAAAAATCACAGCTTCAGAATAAGGCAAAGGCGTTTGCTCTGCTTCGTACAAAGCTGTTAGATATCGAGATGCAGAAGCGTCACGACGCAGAAGCAGATCTTCGTAAGAGTCAGGTTGGTACGGGCGACCGTTCCGAGAAGATCCGTACGTATAACTTCCCACAGGGACGTGTAACCGATCACCGGATTGGTTTAACATTATATAAATTGGATAAGATTATGAATGGAGACATTCAGGAGATTATTGATGCATGTATTGCGGCAGACCAGGCTGCAAAGCTTGCGAAGATGAATGAAAAGTAAAGGGGTTTGCTTTATTGAATTAAGGACGGCATCCGACCGGTGTGCCGTTCTTAATTTTTTTTATAGAAAAAGCTTGTGACTACAGAAGAAAAAGTATTTGGACATTTGGGATGTATTGTGCAATCAAATAACTAAGCGTCAATCGGGAGTTGGATGTAGATGCCCATACCGTTTGCACTGTGTGCGTAGATGCTTCCCTGATAATGTTCAACAATCGCCTTTACCTGCGCAAGTCCAAGTCCGTTGCCGCTGATGCGGTTGGAACCTTGGAAATTTAAATCAAAAATATTAGGCATTTCGTCCTCCGGAAGCCCGCGTCCGTTGTCTTTAAAGGCGATAAACAGACTGCTTCCTGTATTGGAGATTGTAATGACGAGATTTCCGTTTTGCTGCATATACTTGATAGAGTTGTCGATGATGTTTTTTAACATCAGACTTATGTAACGTTCATCCGCTTTGAAGAAGAGGGCTGTGGATGATGTAGAAAGCTCCAGACGGATTCCGGCTTTGGCACATAATGGCTGCATCTGATTGATGATTTGATTGGCTGATGCGATAAGGTCAAATTCTGAAACCTTTTCCGCAGGAGGGAGGATACTTGATGCAACATCAGGATCGAGCGATTCAACCTTTTTGAGTCGGGCTTCTGCGAGAAGCTGTACCAGCTCCTGGTTTTTCTTTGTTAATTCAGCGAGCTGCGTTGTAAGAAGCTCATTATTATATGATAACTCATCGTTTTCCTGACGAAGCTTTGTAATTTGTGCATTATCATAATTTACAAGCTCATATGGCGATCCGTGGAGCATATCCTGTACAGCCGGACCCGGTATATATTGCTTCACACGCTGTGTATGACAAATCACAAGGTGGACAATGGTCAGAAATCCCTGTAAAGAAATAAAAATAAGGGAAAACAGAAATTCGGCACGCAACAGGAATACGATAGATGCCGTGATGCAAAGGACGGATCCTGCGAGAAATGCTATTTCGTGAAAACTGATTTTGTTGTTTGTTTGAAAATTATCCATATTATGTCAACAACTCCTTCTTTACTTATCTTAAACTTTAGTGTAAGATATCTGGGAAGTGATTGTCAAGATAAAGTGAAAAATATGCAAAAATAAACAAAATAAACGAAAAAAGACGAAAAAAGTTGAAAATGATGTAGAATAAAATATTAGAATCAGTACGCTCAGGTACAACGTACACAATAGAAAAAGAGGTCAATCATGGAAAAAGAGACGAAAGATAAAGTGCTTTTGGTTGAGGACAACGATGATTTGCGTCTAATTACATTGCGGCAGCTTGAACAATGCGGTTATGCAGCTGTTGGCGCAGCGGATGGCAAGGAGACAATTGATGTTCTAAATAAGGAAAAAATTGATATTATTCTTCTTGATGTAATGCTGCCGGACTGTGATGGGCATGAACTCTGTGACAGGATACGCGGAGGCGAATCCGGCTTTGACGGACCGGTAATATTTTTGAGCTGCCTGGGGGACGGAGACAATATTGTGGAGGCGTTCCGGAAAGGCGGAACAGACTATATCGTAAAGCCGGCAAAGACAGATGTGCTGAGGGATCGCATTCGAATTAATCTGGAAAAATCAAGACGCAGTGATAAGAGTACACGTAAAAAATGGTTTCATCATTTTATGATTGATCAGGGAACTCATGAGGTGTATGCAGTAAGAGATGGTGTGCTGCAGGAGAAGATTGTTCTTTCACCAAAGGAGTATCATCTGCTTGTGAGTCTGATTGATCATCAGGGCGAGATTGTTTTATACAGACAGCTTTATAAGGATGTCTGGGAGCAGGAGGATCTGGATGATCTGAGAACACTGATGGTTCATATTTCCAATCTGAGAAAGAAAATATCACCGGATAATATTGAGATAATCCGCGCGGTGAGGGGGGTAGGATATATTTTTGAGGATGAATAAAAGGTAGGAGAAGATACATGAAAAAAAGACTAAAAAATCTGTTTTGCATAAAAGAGAAATGTATAGCTGATGTGAACGAGACAAGTATACCAGAAAATACCGGAAAGGATGAGAGTGTTTCCGAACCGGATGACCAGGAGAAAACAGCTGTCCGGTTGACTCTCGATGAGGAAGAACGTCTCTGGCTACGCAGATTGTTTTCTCATAATATCCGCATGCCTATGACGATTATTGCAGGATATGGAGATATGTTAAAAAACGGAGAATGCAAAAATCGTGAGGAGGAG
>CAVKUW010000058.1:0-7795 GCA_963659815.1 Butyricicoccaceae bacterium | reverse complement strand
GAGTTGGACTGCATAGGGAAAATTTGTAAAAACATAGATTTTCTGGACACCCTGCTTAAGGTGTTTCTGGATGATAAGAGTAATGAGGAGTTGTTGGAGGAAAAAGAATGGTTTGATCTTCTGGCATGCGGACGAGAGGCCTTTGAGTATGTCAAATCCATAACCCAGAAGGCGAATATCAATGTTTCCGTCAACAGCAGCAGAGCGAATATATTATTCTATGGAAATCGTATTGTTCTGATTCGCGCATTTTATAATTTGATTGAAAATTCAGTCCGTTATATGAAGCATCCCGGAAATATCTGCGTGACGATTGAGGATATGCAGGAAGAGATTCTTGTGATTTATCGGGATGACGGAGAAGGAATGGATGAGAACGAGGCAGAATATATTACTCATCTGAATTATCGGGGCAGCAATGCAGGAAAAAAAGGAAACGGCATTGGTATGTATCTGGTCAGAGATGCGGTTGAAAAAAGCGGCGGAACAATCGAGATACATACGGGAAAAGGCAAAGGAATGGGAATATATATGACATTTCCTAAATAAACATACAAAAACAAGAGATGTAAAATGCTTGTGAAGATATTTGGATTTTGATATAATTTAAGAGAAAGAAGGATATACCTTGCGCTGTATTAGATTAGAGGACAAAAGATATATAGAACAGATAAGGAAGGATTGCGGGCATGTATTATCTTCACATGCGTTTGCAAGTCTTTTTGTGTGGCAGAAGAATATGAAGCTCTCCATAGATTTATCAGAGGATGGATTTTTGGTGCAGACACAAGAACAAGATAACTCCAGTTTTTTTTTTCCATGTGGCTCGCAGGAAGCAAAGCTTCATTATGTGCGACGGGTAATGGAAAAACCGGGGGCAAGCTTTCTTTACATGAGAGAAGAGGATAAGGATTTTCTGGAAAAATTTTTCCCTGGGGAGTTTTCCTATCAGGAAATTCCAGAGTCAGAGGAGTATATATATGAACGAAGTGGGTTTGAGACACTCAGTGGTTCAGCGTACTCTAACATACGTAAACAGGTAAAACGGCTTTTGCGGGAACACCGGGTGGAAGCACTTCCGTTTCAGGAAAAAGATGCAGAACAGATAAAAGCATTGATTGACCATTACAATGTTCAGATGCATCAGACCGGTTATAGAGGCTTACGGGATGATGATATATCGGAACGGGTATTCAGGTACAGGAGTGAGCTTGGATGCTATGGCGTGACTGTCTGGGTAGATGGAGCGATAAAAGCAACAGCCTTTGGCTTTCCTTTGAACGAGGATACGATAGATGGATGTATGGAGTGTCATGATAAAGAGATAGATGGCTTATCCTGTTATACGCAGATGTCGATGCTTCTTGCGGCTCCGGGCAATTATCGATATCTGAACGGCGAGGAAGATCTTGGAATTCCAGGGTTAAGAAGCATGAAAAGACATTTAAATCCATGTAGGATGAACCGTATTTATACAGCAATACATAAAGGATAGATGAGTATGCAGACAAAGGAAAAAAGAAATTTATTTTCAGATAAGATGTTCAGACGGCTATGGCTACCGTCGATGGTAATGGCATTTGGTCTTTCGCTTGGAGATATGGCAGATGCCATAGTGGTAGGGCAGAAGATGGGGGCTACCGGACTTGCGGCAGTGAGTCTGGCACTACCTATATATATGGTAATTAATGTGTTTGTTCACGGATTCGGTATTGGCGGTTCCGTGAAGTTTTCTATGCTTCTTGGGCAGGGAAAAAAAGAAGAGGCAGTGCATTCCTTTAATCAGGTGTTTGGAATTACGCTGCTGATCAGTATTGTCTGCGCTATTCTTGGAAATATCGGAATAATTCCGTTGCTGCACGTCTTAGGTGTGGATGCAGGGGACGGAGCAGTTTATGCGGCATGTAAGGAATACGTGCAGGTGCTGCTTTATGGATTTCCGGTTCTGTTTGCTTCCTATATTCTAAATTATTATCTAAGAAATGATGATCATCAGACGCTGGCTGCAATCGGATTTACGATTGGTAATCTGTCAGATCTTATGATGAATATTGTATTTGTGCTTGTGCTTAACATGGGTGTATTTGGTGCGGCCATATCAACGATTCTTGGACAGGTAATCTCGATTCTGATTTTTCTTCCGGGATTTTTTGATACAAAGGGGATTGCAAGATTCCGGATTGCGGAAATGATTCCCCGAAATATCTCAAAGACAATGAAACGGTTCCGGGTCGGCTTTTCGAGCTCTATTGAGTATCTGTGGCAGTTTATCTTCCTGTTAATAATCAATCATTCCCTGATGCATTACGCCGGGGAAAAAGGCGTTGCTGTATTCGATATGGTACAAAGCATGTCGTATCTGTTGACTTATGTATACGAATATACGGCAAAGGCTATGCAGCCTCTGGTCAGCACTTATAGTGGAGAATGTAATCAGCGGGGCGTGCAGCATATCTACAGGAAAGGCTTACGCTGTAGTTCGATGGTTGGAATTGTAATCAGTGTATGCATGTTTGTGTTCCCGTCACAGGTCTGTGCGCTGTTTGGACTTAGAGGAACCGAGCTCATATCCATGGGGAAAATTGCAATCCGTATTTATTGTCTTGGAGGTCTGGTGGGAGGCGTCAATACGATACTTGAGAATTATTACCAGTCCAGAGAGGATGAGAAGCCTGCCTACGCGCTATCTACATTGCGTAGTGCAGTGGTAAAGATTCCGGTTGCTGTTGCTCTCGTTCCTTTCGGAATGCCGGTGCTGTGGTTGTTTTATCCATTGAATGAATATCTTTCATATGGCATTTTCAAGCTGCTTGAGAAGAAGCTTAAGAAGCCGGAGATTGATGAAACGCGTGTTTATAATTGTGTGATCGAGAATAAAATGTCTGATTTTTCAAGTCTGCTGTCTGAGGTGCAGATGTTTTGTGAGAAATGGGGGGCGGAAGAAAAGCAAAAGTATTTTGTGAACATGGCTGTTGAAGAGGTCAGCCAGATGATTATGAGACATGCATTTACAAAGCAGGAGGAAAGCTATATAGAAATTACGTTGATTGCACAGGAAGATCAGATGATGGAATTACATTTTCGTGACAATGCAAAGGATTTTGATCCGTTCTCTCAGGAAATGGACGAGGAAACAAAGCTTGATATGATGGGGATTCAGGTTGTGACAGAAAAGTCAAAGGAATTCTTCTATCGCAGATATCAGGGCTTTAATACAACTATTATGAGAATATAGAAAGGGGAAATTTTCAAACGATGAAGAAATCATTAAAAAGCCGGGTTAATGTTGTTATCATACAGCTGGCAATTATCATGGCAGCAGCAGCCTGTATATTAAGCTATCGACTATATGCGTCCATGGTGGATTCACATTATAAAAATATGGCGAAGAATCTTGCGAGAACATTGGTAACTGCTGTTGATAAGGAGGACGTGAGGGAACTTCGGGATGAGGTTCTTTCGATTTACCATGAAATTCAGGACGAGAATGGAGGTCGTATTCCATTTGACAGTTACTCGGATAAGGATATGGAAAATTATTACGCAAGATACCAATCGGTTTATGAATCACAAGCCTATAAGAGACTGCTAGCCGTATTGCAGGAGTATTCGGAAGATAATGGTACAAATTCCATTTATATCGGGCATCTTGATGAAAATTATGGAATATATTTGGTTGATGGTTCTGTTACAGATGAAGTGAGCCCGGTAGGAGCGGCAGACGAAACAGAGGACGTGACGAAGGAACAAATCAGTCAGGGGAATTACGGTTTTCCACCCAATATTACAGATTATCCGGAATATGGATGGCTTTGCTCTGTCGGTGAGGGCATCTATTCGGAGGATGGCGAGATGCTTGGAACCATCGTTATTGATATATCCATGGTGGATGTAAAGATGGATGGATACAGATTCCTTCGGAGCCTTGCTGTCGTTATGATTCTGGTAAGTGTGCTTGCGGTAGCTGTAATTAATTTCCTGATGAAGCGTACAATTATTCGCCCGATTGATTCTTTATCCGGTGCGGCAGCTTCTTTTGTAAAGGATAAGCAGGAGGGACGAGAGGAAGGTGTCTCTGAAATATCAAAGCTTGATATACATACAGGCGATGAGCTCGAGAATTTATCCAACTCGATTAAGCAGATGGAAAAGGATATCAATATGTATATCCGGGATTTGACGACGGTTACTGCGGAGAAAGAACGTATAGATGTGGAGCTTAACATGGCAACAGAGATACAATCAACAATGGTTCCATGTGTGTTCCCTGCATTTCCGACACGTAAAGAGTTTGATGTTTATGCAAGCATGACTCCGGCAAAGGAGGTTGGAGGGGATTTGTACGATTTCTTCCTGATTGACGAGGATCATTTGGGACTGGTTATTGCAGATGTATCAGGCAAGGGAGTTCCGGCGGCTCTTTTTATGATGGTTGCCAAGGCCTTGATTAAGAATACAGCCCTGAACGGCAGTAGTCCGGAAAAGGTGTTCTATACGGTAAATAATCAGCTTTGTGAAAACAATGAAACCAATATGTTTGTGACGGCGTGGATCGGAATCCTGACTATCTCAACCGGAAAGATGGTATGTGCAAATGCGGGACATGAATTTCCGGCTGTTTGCAGAAAAGGCGGGAAATATGAGCTGTTGAATGATAAGCATGGCTTTGTCCTTGCCGGGATGGAGGAAAGTATTTATCAGGAGTATGAGATTGAATTGAATCCGGGGGACCGCTTGTTTGTGTATACAGATGGTGTGCCGGAAGCGACAAATGCGGCTGAGGAGTTTTATGATACCGACAGAATGGTAGAGGCATTAAATGAGGTACCGGAGGCAAATCCAGAGGATTTGTTACTACACATGAAAACAGATGTGGATAAGTTTGTGGGAAATGCACCACAGTTTGACGATTTGACAATGCTGGCATTTCACTATAAGGGAACGGAGGAAGCAGAAGGAAAATGACAATTGAAAAAAAACAGGATGGGTTTGGCTTAGAGCTTGCTTTATCGGGAAGACTTGACACGATTACAGCTCCTGAGTTGGAAGCTGAGTTAAAGCAGATTTCGGAGGATGTAACAGAGATCGTGTTTGATTTTACGGGATTAGACTATATTTCTTCTGCGGGGCTGCGTGTTTTGCTTTCGGAGCAAAAGGTTATGAATAAACGTGGGAAAATGTCTGTAAAGAACGTGAATAAGGTTGTCCGTGAGGTTTTTGAGGTTACGGGCTTTTCAAATATTTTGACCATCATTTGACAAAACTTTAATAAACCTTAAACAAAAATGAATCAGATATGTGTTAAAATAACATCAAGAAAATGAAAATGTGGAAAACAAGAGAGGAGGTAAGCTGGTGAAAAATAATGATTTATTAACATTCAGTAGAAACAGATATTATAAAGGGAAGATATTGACGTCAGCTGATTTCGAAGCAGAACAGCTTTATATGAACAATAAACGGCGTTTTGTAAATAAAACGATTGTTGGTTCTGGAATTGCATGTGGTTTGAACGTTATCAGCCTTGATGACCTATCCTTGATGATTGAGAGTGGAGCAGCTCTTGATGATATGGGACGTGAGATTGTTGTAAACAGCTCCGTGGTGAAGAAGTTATCTGCGATTAAAGGGTTTGAGGGTCTCACGACAAATCAGGCGAGTCTGTGTGTCCGCTATGTCGAAAAAGAGGAACAGCCTGTTTATTCGATCAGCAGACAGGATAGCGGTAAGGAATATGAGTATAACCGTCTGGAAGACGATTATGAATTGTTTTTGATTGACAGTGATTCCGTTGAGGAAGAATTTGAGACAGAAACCGAATTCTACACCGGTGGAGTACTGATGGAGAACAAAGACTATCAGGTAAGCCTTCGGATGCCTGCGAATATCTGTGCTGGACATTATGTAAAGGTAGAGCTTACAGCAGAGAAGCTCAGTGATGATAATGCAACGCTTTTCTACGAGGGTGTCTTGCAGACGCCTGTGCTTACGTCGCTTGAGGGTAATCAGGAGATGATAGTAAGCCTTGAAGGTGTAAAGCTTGAAAAAAATCAAAAACTTACAAGAGAATATTGGATGCTGGCACAGACAGAGGAATATGAAGACACCAGTATCATGGTAAAGGCGGGAAGTGCCAAAGCGTCAGTGAACCAGATAGATTGTCCGGTAAGTATAGGGACATCCTATAAGATTAATATAGTTGATATGAATCCGGATTTTCTTGCGGCAAGAGAAACGAGCAGGGTAAGTCTTGAACTGCGGGCGCTTGGAACAGGCACCGGCATGATCAGGCTGGCTGATATTGCTCTTGTACGGACAGAATCGGCATATTTGATTGAGAGGGTTGACGAATCGGTCAGAAAATATATTGAAACACCTGCGGATGCTTGGAAACGCCTTGAATATGTAGGCTGCTTTAGTGAGAAATATCCTTTCCTTGCAGCAAAAAACAGTGTGGTGGGTGAAGCATGTCAGGATAATAAGGGAGACAGCGAAAGCTTTCCTATGCCTAAAATTGCAACCGGAATTGTTGAGATTCCGGTCGGCGATCATGCAAAGAGAGGAGATATATGCTATTCCGGTGAGATTATGCATGGTCTGGGCGCAGGTAATGTCTACGTTGAGGTTGGATATGAATATCTTGAGGAAAATCAGATGCTGGGAAGAAACGCCAAGACTACCATATATGGAGATCCGAAGCTTTTTGATCAGGGGGAACTCAGGGTAGCGGCCCAGACTGCTGTAAAGGTATTTAACGATAAGGGAAGTTTTGTTGTGGCACTCAGGCTGGAGGAAGATGTCAAAATGCTGGTACTTTCTTATCGCTGGGTGGCAATCCGGTATGACAGTGAGAAAACAAAGGATGAAATGGATGTAAACAACATTCAGTCCATCAGTGTCGTTACGCCTACGGTTGTGATTGGAACAAAAGAAAGCTACTACTTCCAGATAAAATTCAATAATATGAAGAGTTGCTCGCTGTCTTACGAATTGACGGAGCAGGGAAGCGGAGAAATTTCTGCAGAGGGTATTTACACTGCACCATCCAGGGAGGGTGTGTATGAGATACGTATTTATTGTACAGAAAAGCCGTTGATATGTACGTATGCTTATGCCATTGTAAAAAAGAAGCTGGTCGAGGATGCGGTATTAAGACAACCGAGTGTCACGGAGATAATGGCTCCGGAACAGAAAGAATCGTAAGAAGGGACTGCCATGATATATAAATCGGATAGAATAACATATTGCCCGGTCATGATGGTCTCCAATGGTCCGGTGAATGATATCCTGATCTGCAGGGATGGTGATACAAACCGAAGCAGTTTTTATACATTGATCGTTTTTAAGGATCACGAGACGGTAAAAAAGCTGATAAGGATATTGGAGACTTCCAGGTATGGTTATGACAGCTGTCTGGACTTCTTCCAGTATCAAAATCGGTATTGTATGGCTTTCTCGGAGGTAAAGGAGAGAAAACTGACAGATTTTTATATGGCAACTCAGTTGTCGTTGGATGTCTGCACGGAAATCTGTGAGAATCTTGTGCTTCAGTGTATGCTGTCAAAGCTTCCGTATCCGCTTTTGTATCTGGTACTGCGACAGGAACAGATTCATTTGTTGAAGGATTACAATATTGAGCTTGGTTATACATTGGATT
This sequence comes from Butyricicoccaceae bacterium, assembly GCA_963659815.1. Classification (GTDB taxonomy): domain Bacteria; phylum Bacillota; class Clostridia; order Lachnospirales; family Lachnospiraceae; genus Coprococcus_C. Next base: position 138 of record CAVKUW010000058.1, on the reverse strand, counting down.
TTTCAGAGCTGGATGAGACGATCGGGGAGAAAGAATGTGCCGATGCATGTGCATTTCTTGTAAGAGAGCTTCTGCAGAAAAAAAAGAATAAAAGGAACATTGGCTACAGTCTTTTGTCAAAGAAGCTTCCAAGAGAGG
>CAVKUW010000057.1:0-3862 GCA_963659815.1 Butyricicoccaceae bacterium | reverse complement strand
TGGAATTCTCTTGTTAAATTCCGTTGTCTTTGGCAAGCCCAGCACGGCTCACACCTCCTCACATAAAATCATTTGACCACCAGGAAACATATCAGTTCAAAATCATCCAAGCCTGATACCGCTGACATCAAAGCTGATGTGCCGCCAGCAGAGAACAGGCTGTCAATATCGCTTTCTTCCTTACAGTCGATAATTGAGTTAATGGCTTCACTTAACAGTTCAGACATTTCACTCATATCTTTTCCGTCATCTGTTTCCTGATTAAAACGCTGACACAATTCCTTAATCGGTTCTTTCTCGCCTCTGCAAAGAAGTCTGATATCATCCAGCATCTTCTTAGGATTCAGATAATCGCAGATAACCTCGCCATCCATACCGATGTAAACCATATAGAATGGATGGATTCGATTCTGATTATCTATATTTACACTGTTGTTTATATTCTTCAATACGAAGATAACGCCTTCCGGCAATTCCTCTGTAGCAGGCACTACTGCATGAAGTCCCTTTGGTTTCTTCTCCAAATCAGGATGCGTCTTTACATATTCTAAAAGATCCAATCTGAACTCATTCAATCCAAGATCCATGATTGAGATACCTGTGGACATATCTTCAATATCCACAACTTCTTCTTGCAGACGTTTCAGCTGCTGTTTTCTGTATTCCAAATCACCTTTTTCTTCCGAATTGATCAGGTCATCATCTCCGGTAGAAGTCATGACGGAAATCTTCATTCTGGTCTCTACTCTGCCCTTTAGATTTATATATTCATCCAAATCCATATCCGGCCAGAAGTTTACAAGCTGGATATATGCGTTCTTACTGCCAATACGATCTACTCGTCCAAATCGCTGAATAATACGCACCGGATTCCAGTGAATATCATAGTTTACAAGATAATCACAATCCTGAAGGTTCTGTCCTTCTGAAATACAGTCGGTGGCAATCAGAATATCAATCTCTGTATGACTTCCAGGCATCAACACATCTCTGCCTTTTGAAATTGGTGAAAAACAAGTCAGCACATTATTGAGTGTTGCCTTAAATCCTTTAATTGTTGTCTTGCCGTCAATACTGCCGGTAATTACAGCTGTGTCTAATCCGTACTTATCTTTGACAAAGGTGCTTACATGGTCATAAAGGTACTCTGCTGTATCAGAAAAAGCTGAGAAAATGAGCACTTTCTTGTTTCCAGGATTGATTGGATTCTCAATTTTCTCTGACAAGAGTTTGAGAAGCTCCTGCAGCTTGCTGTCATGTTCCGGTGTAATATCTGCTACCATCAAAGTCAGAAGTTCCAGTGTTTCTGCATCTTCCAACAATTCGGTACGCCAGGTCTTGTAATCCATATCGGCAAGTTCTATCTTTACCTTCTTCCCAACTGTAAAATAGTCTGTATTGCCATCATCCATGTCAAGGTCATTGTCTGATGCCTCATACATATCAATATCTGCCTTACCGTATTTTTCAAATTGATTTATCGCATCTATCGTATCGTTAATCAGAGTCTTGATTCGCTGTAAGGTCAGCTGGAATGAATTTACTGAGCTCTCTAACCGCTTCAAGAGATTAATGCTCATCAAACGACGGATACCTTCTTCTCGACCGGTCTGGGTAAGGTTATCTCCCTTGTTATGGGTTAAATTTATGTATTTCTGCATCTTACTAGGGAAGATGTAATTCGAAGGCGTGTAGATACATAGACTCAAATGTATCAACTGCTCATAAATCTCGTTATAGTTGATAGCAGAATTCAAATCGGTTAGCTGCGGTCTCTTCGAGATTGGTATTTTTCTTTCAGGGAATTTGCCAACCTCGGTTGTATCATAATATTTCTCAATATGTTTTCTGGAACGGGCGATTGTTACGCTGTCCAAAAGCTCAAAGAAATCAAAATCAAGAGTCCGCAAAAGTGCGTCTGTTGTTCGCTCTTCCGGCTCCAGCTTACTCCATGCATTAAAAGCACGTTGTGCCTGACGGAAAATTTCCTCGATTGGCTTGCTGGTGTCAAGCTTATCATTAATCAGCTCTGAATCTCCCTCATAGGCAATCGCCAGCTGATTTTTCAAATCTACAAATCTATTATTTACCGGTGTAGCAGACAACATAAGAACCTTGGTTTTAACGCCAGCACGGATAATCCTGTCCATGAGCTTCACATAGCGGTTCTCTGTGGTATTGGCATGAGTTCCGGAACCGTTGCGAAAATTATGAGACTCATCTATAACAACAAGATCATAATTACCCCAGTTAATTCGCTCCAAATCAAGTCCATTTGAATATCCATGTGTTCTGGATAAGTCGGTATGGAAAAGAACGTCATAGTTCAATCTATCTGCTGCAATCGGATTATTTACATAGTTATCTTTATAAGTATTCCAGTTCTCCGCCAGTTTCTTTGGGCACAGAACAAGAACGCTTTTATTTCTGTTCTCATAATACTTCACAACTGCCAAAGCTGTAAAAGTCTTACCAAGGCCAACGCTGTCAGCAAGGATACAGCCGTTATAACGTTCCAACTTATTTATGATTGCCAATACAGCATCCTTTTGAAAGTCATAGAGCATGTTCCAGATTTTGCTCTGCTTAAATCCGGTCGCTTCGTTAGGTAACTCATCCTCGGATATGTCATCTAAAAATTCGCTAAACACATGATAAAGTGTCATGAAATAGATAAATTCAGGAGAATTTTCATTATAGGCTGTAGTGATATTTTCAAGAACGATGTCTGTAACATCTTGCAGCTTTTCTTTGTCATTCCATAACGCTTCAAACAACTGTATATATGAAGCAGAAAACGGTGCCTCAAAACGATTTATCATATTGTAGCTATTGTTACCACGTTCACAACCGATGTCCACAGTAGTAAATCCATTCATTGGCATATACGCAACCTGCTGAGATTTGTCTGCAACCGTAGCAAAACCGCCCATATTCTCTCCGGTGGTATTTGATTTGAATTTTGCTTTTCTTCTGATCCAACCAGCACATTCTTTTGCAATAGCCTTTTGCGTCATTTCATTACGAAGCTTGATTTCAAACTCCGTACCATAAAGACTACTTTCTCTGTTAAGTCTTGGAATATAGAATTCTCGTTTCTGTTTGGCTGCTTTTTCCGTTGTGAAAGTTGGGGACGTAAAGATAAAGCGAAATTCATCTACTGATTCCAGCTGTTTTTTTAATTCTTTATAGGCATACATAGAAAAGCAAGCTGCCGCAATTGATACCTTGCTGCCCTTGCTGATTGTAGATACCATGTCATCACGCACAATCTCCGTGACGTTATCAAACACCTTTACATCCATCTTTTCACATCTCCTTAATTCGGAATTGCATAAGCCGCATCATATGTGACGATATCTTCACTCAGTTTTTTTCTGTTTCTTCACGCGAATTCTTTCTATATCTTTAATACACAGTAGAATTTACAGCAGTTTGTTACAATTAAATTCGACTGCACACATCAATTCATAAATTTACCCAATTTATTATACCATAATCAAAAGCGAAATTAAATGCAAAATTTTATATTGTCTGAATATTCGGACACCAGTTTTAATATATCAGTCTTTTACGCAAAAAAGGACAAGTAAGGATTTCACTCCTTACTTGCCCTCAAATCCTATTATTCACTTATCTCAGCAATAAATTACCTCAGCGTCCACAATCTCCTTAGCACGATTTCTGATATTATTCATCTTTCTTACCCATTCCATAGCATTTCCCGCTTTGAGAGCTTCTGTTACATTTTCCTTTTCGGCAAGTTCATCTACCAGCCGAAGAAACATATTTTCCGCTTGCTCTTCAATATCTGCAAGGTAATCGTAGAGCTTTTCGCTCGTCAGTAGATTGTAATATCTTA
>CAVKUW010000056.1:0-5978 GCA_963659815.1 Butyricicoccaceae bacterium | reverse complement strand
GTGGAAGAGGCTGCAATCATGGTATCGGAGTATGAAGCGGTTACAGAAATGGCATTCAAGCAGGTGGCTGAAACAAGGGGCGTTGAGAAAGAGATGGTGTGTAAGGATGGAGCTATTGTTTCGGATGTTGAGATGTTTGATACGGTGTCGGATGAAGCCGCGAAACTTCCATCCGATAAAGAAGCTTATATGAGTATGAATGTGGCTGAAAAGGTTCGTTGTTATCCGTTTGGTGCCAAGGGAACTGGTTCGGCATTTGAGATGGTGAAGGATTATTTTAATTCTGTGGGGCTAAGTACAGATTTTGATTCGGTCTATGAGGAAGCAAAACTTTTAACAGATTATTATGAGAAACAGAAGGCAGAAGAGTTTCTCCAAGAGCAAACGGAACAGATAATAGAAAAGATGGATATGTTGGGTATTGATGCAGAGAGATTTGCAGAGTATCCTGCTGGTGTGTTATCCGAAGTGTTTGATTTTGGAGACATGGAGTACTTTGCCGGGATTAGGATGTTTAATCGGGTGCTTGATAAGCTGGGTGTTGATATGACACATCAGGAGCGATATGAGATGTTTGATAAGATTTATGAGGAAGGGATGCGAGAGAAGAAGGATAAGAAGAATAGGAATTGCCGATGAAAGGAAGGATTTGGGTGCTACGGTGGATGCTGTAGCACCCGAATTGGTATTAGAAAGAGGCTGGCACTTAGAGAGAAAAAATATGCAGTTGTGGATAAAACTGCGGAAACTTAAGAAAAATTCTTGCTATTGTTCGCGAAGAGGAATAAAATAAAGAATAGCGTATTGTATCAGCTTCTATGGAGGATAAAGATGGACTTATTAACCACCGCTCAGGTTGCAAAAGAATGGGGAATTTCTCAAAGACGTGTTGATATTTTGTGCAAAGAGGGAAGGGTTGAAGGAGCGATTATGATGGGAAACCGATGGTTTATTCCAAATGATTCTCCTAAGCCGAAAGATAAGAGACGAGCTAAAAATATTACAGATTGCGGAGGAAATCCTCATGGCAAAAAAACTAAAGAACAAATCAGTTACAATATGAAACGGGTTAAAAATAAAGATTCGGATATAGAACTGATACTTCGAAAAGAACTATGGAGCAGAGGCCTAAGATACAGAAAGAATGTTACCGGAATAATTGGGAAGCCGGACATTGTTTTCAAATCAAAGAAGGTGGCGGTTTTTTGCGATAGCGAATTTTGGCATGGTTATGACTGGGATAATCGAAAAGGGGATTTTAAATCAAACAAAGAATTTTGGATTCCCAAGATAGAAAGAAATATGGAAAGGGATAAAGAAGTAAACAAAGCGTTAGAAGATGAAGGTTGGAAAGTCCTTCGCTTCTGGGGAAGAGACATAAAGAAGCACTGTAAAGAATGCGCTGATGTGATACAAAAAGCGTTGGAGGAGACCAATGACTAATTTTGAAAACGGAACTTTTCAGCCTTGTAAGGAATGGATTGCCGAACAAATTGATTCCGGGAAGACATGGGAAGATGTGAAGGCTTATGGAGAGGATGAAGTAAATTTAAATATGCTAAAGGATGACGAACTTTTCCCGTTAGAGATGACACCTGAAATGTGGACTGAGTTTGTTGAATACTACAGAAGTATAGTTGTATCGGTGCAAATAGTGGATGGCGAAGACATTGTAGCTATTGACAAGGGAGGATTAAGCAATACATTCGGAATCCCGTCCGGGTATTCTTCTACTTGGGAAAGTTATAAGAAGTTACTTGGAAGTAAAATGAGCCCGGACTCTATTGCTAATTTGCAAAAGAGCTGTCTGTGGATACTAAATCATCTGAGTACGGATACAAGGATTTCAGGTGAGGTTAAAGGTTTGGTAACCGGTAGCGTTCAATCAGGAAAAACCGCCAACATGGAAGGCTTAATCAGTATGGCAGCTGATTATGACTGGAACTTCTTTATTATTCTGTCAGGTACAATTGATAACTTAAGAAAGCAAACGAGAGATCGATTTAAAAGAGATTTATGCAACAGTGAAGGTGTACTCTGGAGAGTGCTGGATTTTACGGCTGAGGATAAAAAATTCACGGCTGATGAACTCAAGCTTAATTCATTGAGTGGAAGTAAAAACTTCTCAAATAGATATCTAACTGTTTGCTTAAAAAATAGAAAAAGATTAGAAAAGCTGATCGACTGGTTATACAGCGATCCGACTCGAACTAATAAATTGAGAATCGTTGTTATTGATGATGAGGCTGATCAGGCGAGCATTAACACAGCGGATATTACCCCGGATGAAGAACAGGAGCGCTGTGCTATTAACCAAATGATTGTGAATCTTGTTAATGGTAGGAAAAGTGATGGCTCAACACCTGAAGTGAAATTCCAATCCATGAATTATATTGCATATACAGCTACGCCATATGCAAATGTATTGAATGAAGCACCGGGAGAATCTTTATACCCTAAAGATTTTATATGCACACTCCCTGAAGCACATGAATATTTTGGCGCAAAGGTAATATTTGGAAATGATGAAGAAGCTGCTCCGGGATTTCCGATAATCAGAAATATTCCCGGCACTGAAGAAAGTGAACTTAAAAAATTACATAAAGGGGAGTCGTTTAGATTACCCAATAGCTTTCAAAAATCATTAGCATGGTTTTTGTGTGCTTCTGCAGTGCAGAGAATTCGTGGATACAAGAAGCCGTTAAGTATGTTAATTCATACAGCGGCAGTACAGAATTATCATTTTACAGTATATGAAAGAGTTCAGTATTGGTTAAATCATGATGAAAACATATTGGCATTGTGTCGTCAGGTATATGAAGAAGAAATATATAGTGTCACATTAGACGATCTTTTATCGGCAAATCCGGAGTATGGATTTGCCAATCAAGTTGTAACATCTTACCCTTCGTTCGATGAGATAGAAGGAGAGATTAGAGAACTGTTAAATGATGTTAGAAACATAGAACTGGGAGATGATAAATCTCTTGAATATGGAAACGGAGTTCATCTTTGTGTGGACAACTGCCGTGCAAATAAAGAAGCTGAAGATGGGACTTATCTTAGGATAGTATATCCAAATGACGAGCAACTTGACAAATTAGCAAAAGCACCGGTTTTCATAGTTATAGGTGGGAATACCTTGTCTCGCGGCTTGACCATTGAAGGACTTGTTTGTACATATTTTGCCAGAACATCAAATTTGGCAGATACCCTTATGCAGATGGCCAGATGGTTCGGGTACAGAAAAGGATACGAACTGCTGCAGCGAATCTGGATGACGACAGCAGTTGTGGAGAGATTTGAGGCTCTTACAAAAGTTGATATGGATCTGAAACGGGAAGTTGAAAGATTCATGAAACAAGGAATTTCGCCTGAGAAATTTGGCCCGAGAATTAGAAACATTCCTGAAATTGCGAAGTTTCGAATTACCTCAAAAAGAAAAAGTCAGTCTGCAGAATATGATGATTTTGATTTTTGCGGAGATAGTTATGAAACGACAGATTTCGAGAATGGATTGATGTTACAAAACAACATTAAGGTAGCAGAGGATTTCATTGAAAAAATTGATAAAAACACTTCGATTAGACGTAGCAGTGTTGTAGGCGCATGGGTATGGGATAACATTCCGTATAAACAGATAAAGGAAATGTTTCTTGGTAAGTATGTTGTTTCCAAGTATTCTTCGCTATGTAATAATCTGCCATATTTCGGGCAGTGGATGGATGAAATGAACAAAGACGGGAAACTGATTAATTGGAATGTTGCTGTTATTGACGGTGATAATAAAGAGTGCCCGTGGAAAGTTTCAGGAGAATATCAAGCCGGTTTGGTAGAGCGTTCAAGAAAGAGGGATAAAAAAGAACGTGATCCGAATTGGATTGATATCGGATCTTTACGTTCGGGACTGGATGCGTTATGTGATGTAGATGAAGTAAATCTGACGGAGGAACAACGGATCCACTTTAAATCAGTTTGCAAGACCAGGAAAGATATTATATCTGAACGTTGTAATTTCGGATTAGAGGATAAACCTCTTCTACTAATATATAGGATAAAGAAGGATGGAGGAGTCCCGCAAAAACGTTCCGAACACTTGAGAGAAAAGATGGATGCTCAAAGAGACATCATCGGAATAAGTATTATTGTTTCCGGTGAAAGTATTGGTGAAAGTCATGCAAAGACGCTAAGAATAAGGATGTGATTAGGAAATGCTTGATAGTCATATTTTAGGAATGGATTATGGAAGTTCATATGGAAGTGGATCATTGAAGGCTCTTCAAAATGATAATTTGCCTGAGATAGATTTACTTGTTCGTGAAGCTATTCAGAATAGCTCTGATGCATCGCTTAGGGAATCGGGAGATTCTTTTGGCGTGAGTTTTAATTACAAGACGTTTTCACCAAAACAGTTTAATGACCTGCTAAGTGATGTGAAGGACATTCTTAATGAACGCTATCCTGAATCGGAAGCAGATTATCTTGAAATTAGAGATTATAAGACATCAGGTTTAACGGGAAGTGTCAGGCGTGCTGAGGTAGCTCAATTTCCGGATGACCACGGAAACTATTTCAAACTTGTTTTTGATACGGGTAAAGAGCAAACAAATAGTGATGATGGTATGGCCGGAGGAAGCTGGGGATATGGTAAAAGTGTATACTTCAGATTCGGAATAGGTTTGGTGTTATTCTACAGTCAGATTAAAACTGATGGTGAATATGAATCAAGATTGATTGTTGCTCTGGTGGAGCATGAAAATTCCGAGAATGCAATTCTATCCGGAGTTCGTGAAGATGCAATTGGAAGAGCTTGGTGGGGACGTCGGGATGCAGAAGATCCAACAGAATTATTGCCGATTACCGATGTCGCTGAAATCAAGGAGATTTTGGATGTATTTGGTGTTGAGCCTTTTGGGTTAACTGAAACGGGAACATCAATTATTATTCCATATATAGACAAGGAAAAACTAATGGATGGAATTTTTCCGGAGCATTGCGGAATAAGTGAAGATGTAATTTCCATGTGTTCATTTAAAGACGATGTTGTTGAATACACAAAACTTGCTATACAGAAATGGTATGCGCCTAAAATATTCAATAAGAATCTGGCAAAATATTCAAATCAGAAGTGGCTTGCTGTGCGAGTGAACGGAGTTGGAATTAAGAATACAGATATGCGACCTCTGTTTCAGCTTGTTCAGGAACTCTATACATCGGCACTAAGTGCGAACAAATTTGGAAAACAAGATTACAATTCGGAACTGTTTAGAGGAATTAAATCAGTCCCTGTACCGTCGAAAAAAGTTCAGGGAGATAGAGCCGGATTCGTTTCTACAGTTATTGTCACCAATAAAGATCTGGGAAGTACAGGTGCGATTATTCCACCACAGGCATACTTACGATTATTTGGGACGCTTACCCAAAATGATCCTATAGTAATGTACGCAAGAGCTGCCGGAATGGTTCTGGATTATAAGATAGAAGGTAGATGGACCAAGGGATTGATTAAACCTGAAGGTGAGGATGAAATGTTAATTTCGTTCTTTGTTCCCGATTGTGGTTTAAAGCTGAAAGAAGATAAAGTTCTTGGTGAATATAGTGGAATGTCGTTGGGAAACTATCTAAGAAAATGCGAAAAATCAGATCATATGGCGTGGACCGACCCTTCTTCTTTAACAGTTGTTACGAATATTGCTTCACAGACAACAGCAAAAATAAATGATTGTTATAGGGCAAAATCATCCGCTGAATCAGAAGGAACTGCAAGTAAGCTTTCGGGAAAACTTGGGCGCAGATTGCTTCCAACATTGTCTTTTGGGAAAAAGAAAGGCGGTTTCGGAGGTTCAGGAGGAGCGGGTGGTTCCGGAGGAACAATTAATAATCTTGACTGCATTTTAAGACAATCAATTATCAGTGCGGATTCTATGACAATAGAATTTGAACTGAGATTTAAGAATATTAGAAAAGAAGCGTTTATA
>CAVKUW010000055.1:0-3665 GCA_963659815.1 Butyricicoccaceae bacterium | reverse complement strand
AATTCGAGATGCAAAGGCAGCCAAAGGGATGCCGGAAGAGATGCCGAAGATAGAGAAAACGGATTTGGCGGAAATAGAGAAACAAGCAGATCTGGAAGGTGAATTTTATGAAGCTATATTTGAGAGCCAACGAGCAGATATTCCGGAATATGAAGATTATCTAAGTGATCTTGCAGAAGCACAAAGTGATTATGTGAAGCCGGCTGGAGGCAGGCGTGGTGATTATTCTAATTTAGGAAATATGTCATTTGAGGATGGAAAACAGTATTCATCATGGAATTCACTTAGGGAAGAGGGATTGTCATATGAACAAGTAGAAAAAATTAAGTTTACTCCAAAAGGTAAAAAACCATTACCAGAGACTTATTTAAGCAATGATTATATTAATAACCATTTGCAATCCTTTAAGGAAAGCGGTGCAGTTAAAATAATGCCTAATGAGCCAACAGGAACTATTGGCGGCAAGGGTGGAACTTTTGTGATGTCAGGTGACGAGTTAAATGAAATAATACAGTATGCAGACGGAGACGTGTCCAAAATAGAAACAATATTAGGGTTAGACCAAGGTTATTTAGGGGAAAATCCTGTCGTAGTAACAATCGAAGATATATCAAGTATAAGAATTCCATCTGGAAATGAGCTAGGAGCATGGCCGGAATATTGGGAGCCAGGTGGGTATACAAGTGGTGGAGTAAAAGAAGCAGTTGTTAATCCAGCGGCAGAAGGAACATATACATATGAACATTTATTTGAATAGAGGTGACTATAGTTGAAGCGGATTTTAGAAGATGAAGGTATTGAATTATTAAAAGATGCAGGAAGATATTTTCTACAGTATGATGCAGGAGCACATATGGTAAAGAAAAAAAGAATTAGTATTACAGCAGATGAAGCAGAATTATGTCAATTAGATGTTGATGAAATGTACAATATTATTTTACAATATCAAAATGATGGCATATATGGAGAAGATATAGTTGATTAATATTTATTACAAACTAAAACTTCCCACACCATATATTGGTGTGTTGAACCTTGAAAATTCAATATTTCAGTGGAGGGATATATTGTACCCAAGTAAGGAAGAGGTGTAAGATGTTATCGACAGAAGAATTAAAAAATTATGTATATAATGAAGTTCAAACGCGGTTAGGAGAAGTTTCTTGTGGAAATTTGTTCTTTGCTGAAGGAACAGATAATAGTGTAGAAGGAACATATATATTTAATAAGAACAATGAATATCATATTCTTTTTACTGAAAAAGGGAAAATAAGAAGTGATATTGTTACAGATAAAAAAAGAGAAGTCTTATGGAATGCAGTAGAGATAATTTCCGCTAATATCATAATAAATTTTGCGATAAGCAATAGAGAAAAGGGAAAGGATTTTCGCCGAGCTCTTTTTGCAAAAGAAAAAGAAATTTTTTCATTGTTTGGACAAGATTTTCAGAAAAGAAAAGATGAAGAAATAGAAGAAATTCTTAAAAAAAATCCGTATAACGATATTTGATTTGTTCTTGACAAGAGGTCCTTACATATCAGTTCTACAAAAACTGATATGTACTGCTCTTTTGAAGGCGGGGGGCAATCCTGTAATTTCTTCTATAAGGTAAATGGCAAAGTTGTGAAAAAAAGCAGACGAAATGACGTTATTGTAGATGGGCAGGAAGCATATGATGTTTCAATACCCAGACAACGAGACGTTATGGGGATTCTTAATGAAGATATGGTGGCTCTTAGGAAGTTGTGTGAAGAACATCAAAGAGAAATGCCAACGCAGATTAAATTAATATATTTTCGGACTCAATCAGGCAAGAGGTGACGAGATGATTTCATTAGAAGAAAGATATGAAAACTTTAAAAAAACAATTCAAGAATGTGGGAGTTATTTGTTGACAGAGAGTGATGATACAATTAAACATAATTTGTTTGAAGAATTTTCGATAGATGTTATTAGTTTCCTGCATGAAGATACATTAAATCTATTTTTTGATGAAGGTATGATTGATGAAGATATACTAGGAAAAAGCATAGCGTTAAGAAATTCATTCATGCAATTAGAAAAAAACGTAGAATTACTTAGTGTCGAAGCGGTAAGAACATTTGAAGAATGGAAAAGATTATTAAGAGCATCTGATGAAATAAGAAAGTTGCTTTATTGGTAGATATATAAGTGCAGATGATATTCTTGAGAAGGAAAACGTAAATAAAAGCATGTTTAGGTGAGGATGCATATTATAAAATTTTATATGGAAGTACGATTGCATCAGATTTAGTATGTTTGGCTGGGTATGTTTCTGAATTTAATGGGGTGCTTGGTTCATTGGAAGATTTGCCATCAGGGAAAACCGGGAAAGTACCAGAAATGGACGGGGAGAGTGGTAGTAAGGGCGGCTCATCAACACAGAGATATTCGAAATTTGCTGATGGAATGTCACCAGAAGATGCTACAAGATATATTACCTATAAATAAGCAGGAGTAAAAATTATGAGTGAAAAGTCAGCAACGTTTTTTGCTAAAATGCAAGAAATGCTTCCTTCAACAAAGGACGCATATAATGAAAGCATCAAGGAATATGGTGAGTTATTGGAAACAGTTGTGATAGAAGAAATTTTTATGCCTTTAATTTTAAACTTATTAAGCGTAAATAGGGAAGAAAAGCTATTAGAAAACATATTTGGATATTTTGAAGAAATATTAAATAGTGATGATTTTCATTTAATAAATGTATTATCGTTACTGTTTTAGAAAAGCGAGGAGATGATAAAGCAATTTTAGAGATTGCCAAACAATATATGGGACCAGTCACCATAAAAATGCAAAAAGAAGCAGATTTAGCGATTGGGAGACAAGTATAGGCAAAAAAATTTTCTCACAGGTAGGCTTATATCAGATTTAGTTAACGCAGAAACAATTTTAGTCAATCATAAAAATGGATGGAAAAAACACCGTTGGAATTCGCGGAAACGTTACCGTATAGAACGATTTTTTAGATAGGTTAAAGTTTGAAACAAAAAAGTAGAGGTTATCTAAGTGATCTTGCAGAAGCATCTTCGGGGAGACCGGGTAAAGCACCGGAAATTTGTTAGATGGTTTGGGAAATATTGTAGATAGAAAAAGTCCTAGTGGGCATATACCGTATAAAAATTAGGAGAGTACGATGATACAAGAATTATTAAAGAAAATTGAAGATAGCTATTATTGGGATGCAAGAGTTAAGTTGTTAGAATGTAATTACTTTGGAGATGAAGTAAAAGTAGTATTTGAGGATGATGAAAAGAATGTCACATATTTTTTTTCAGAGTGTTATAAAGTGAAAATTGAGCATGCAGTTGAATTCCCAAAAGACAGACCGTCGAAAGAACTTACATGCCAACAGATTCCGTATTTTATGCAAGATGTAGAATTAAAAGAGATAGAGTTATGTCAAAAAAAATATATGGAATTTAAAATAAATATGTATCCTATTGAATTGTTAATAGTTTGCAAAAAATTTGATATTTATTAGGTTATACTTTCGGACTTTCGACATACTACAATTTCGGAGACCTATTAATTAACCATCATGACTGTTGCGAAGCAATTAGGTGAAGACAGTAATAAAACATGCATGCCATATTTAAGGGGATTAATTCAATGATATTAGAACAAAAAAATGTTCATTA
>CAVKUW010000054.1:0-23231 GCA_963659815.1 Butyricicoccaceae bacterium | reverse complement strand
CTAATATACTTACCAACTTATCCTGCTGTTCTCTTGGAGGAAGAATTATCTCCATTCTAGCATAAGTTTGTGCGTTGATATTTCCTCTTGTACTTCCAGTAGAATGCCCTTGAACCCACCCCTTATATTGGTCAGAGAGGCAATAGTATTTAATATACTTCGGATTGACTTTGTTAGGATCAATACTAAATTTAATAAGAAATCCTGCATACACAAAAGTTCCATCTGTTCCATCATAAAAATAATTTCGTCCAGTGCTATTTCCAGTTCTTGCAAACACAATATCGTTTGGTTTAAGTACATATTGTTCTGCTTTTTCATCATCAACAGATTTCAAATCCGACATACTTAAAGTTCCATCATCATTTATATCAGAGATTCTTAAATATGTATATAATTCTTCTGAATAATCAACAGCCGAAGCTCCAATTCCATATTGTCCCTTCCCTATTGAAATCTCCCCTAATGTTGTTTTTGTAAATTTCATCATATCGCCTACCCAATGAATTTTCTATGCACATTTTTGCATTACTCTATTTATCCATTACTTAATGTAAGAATGTCTCTATCTTTTCATGTCCTAAGGACTTCCAATTTTTGTACATGTATTCCCCATTTTCCCTAACTGCCATTCCACTCCCCTTGTTTATTTATACAACTTATAAATAAACTCATATCATTTTTCTTGTAATCATCTTCTGTATATACCTTACGTTCTACTCCCAGCCATTCCAGATTCTTAATTCCAGCATTTGTAAGAGCGTAATTTCCTTCTTCTTCTCCATTCATGGTTACTATCTGTGGACCGCCTGACATTTCAATAGGAACATAACAAGAGCAATATCTGAGCCCACATTCATACCTCGAAATAATTAAATCTGAAATTTTGTTCGTTATGTCATACAAATTTCGCCTTAAAGAATGATGTAAATAATATGATGAAGAAAAATCATTTACTATATCCCAAGGTGACAGGTTAACATTTTGATATTTTAATTCTCGCCTTTCATCTACTGTCAATTTTGAGTCATCCTCTATCGCAATTGCGACCTTATGTAAAACATAATTGATAATGTCATTCGTCTTTAATAACGAACCTACTCTAAAACTATTTTTACACCTATATTTTGCTATATAATACACATCTCCAGAATTCAATCCAACTTCTCTTGGCAAAACAGAATCCATTGTTCCTAGATATAATACTGGTTTCCTTGCATAATTAAATCGTCCTTGGCTAGTCTTTATTTGTGGTGGCATCCACCAATCAGATTCGTTTATCAACGGATTCCCTATATCTTTTCTTACTCTATAAAAGACTGTCCCTTTAGGAATAACAAAATCATCACCAATAACAGATAATTTTTCTTTACGACTCAATTCAAAATACATAGCAAAGAATTCATATAAAGATTTGCAGTTCATCAATTTTTTTATGTAATCTTCTCGCAAATTAATTCCTTCTCCCCCACAAAAAAAATTCATTATCAATATACAAAACTCAATACGATTTACCTTCGATATATTTTATAAATCATACCCAATCGCCCCCAGCTTCTTCCGTATCTCATCTTCCAGCTCGTGGCTCTGCTCAAAAAGTTCCGAAAGTTCTGATGTCAGTCGCTTCATTTTCTCATCGAAAGGCTCTCCATCATCTTCCTGTTCTTCAATCCCCACATAACGTCCCGGAGTTAAAATATAATCCTGCTTTTCAATCTCATCTAAATCTGCAACTGCACAGAAACCTTTTACATCTTCCAACGTTCCATCTACAAATGCCGTATATGTATCTGCAATCTTTGCAATGTCTTCATCTGTAAGCTCACGCAGTTTACGGCTAACCATAGTTCCCATCTTACGAGCATCAATAAACAACGTCTTACCCGTCTGTTTCTTTTGTTTATTCAAGAACCACAAAGATACCGGAATCTGTGTTGTATAGAAAAGCTGTGTTGGCATTGCGACAATGCATTCTACCAGATCATCTTTAACGATATTCTTACGGATTTCTCCTTCTCCACCAGACTGTGAAGAGAGAGAACCATTTGCGAGCACCATACCAATCCGTCCTGCCGGAGCAAGATGATAGATCATATGCTGCAGCCATGCAAAGTTTGCATTTCCAGCCGGTGGCATTCCATATTTCCACCGTACATCTTCCTTCAGCTTATCTGCTCCCCAATCAGAAAGATTAAATGGAGGATTCGCCATAATATAATCCGCACGTAAAGTTGGATGGCGATCATCCAAGAATGTATCTGCTGCATATCCGCCCAAATCTGGCTCTATCCCTCGAATCGCCAGATTCATTTGTGCCATCTTCCATGTCGTTGGATTCGAATCCTGCCCATAAATCGAAATGTTGCTAATATTTCCACTGTGTTTTTCCACAAATCGTGCGGACTGAACAAACATACCACCTGATCCACATGCAGGATCATAAACACGTCCTTTGAAAGGTTTCAACACCTCAACCAGCGTCCTTACAACACAAGATGGAGTGAAGAATTCTCCACCACGTTTTCCTTCCTGCTCCGCAAACATAGAAAGACAATATTCATATGTACGTCCAAGGATATCCTTTTCATCTCCATGCTCAATCATCTGGATATTTGTGAAGAGATCTACAACATCCCCCAATCTACGTTTATCCAGCTCTGGGCGTGCAAAATTCTTAGGTAATATATCTTTCAGACGTTTATTTTCTTTTTCTATTGCACGCATAGCATTATCAATCACTGTTCCAATTTCTGGTGTATGTGCCTGTCGCGCAATTTCACTCCATCTTGCATCAGCAGGAACGAAGAAGATACCTTCAGATGTATACTCATCAATATCCTCTTCAAATCCATCACCTTCTGCAAGCAACGCTTTATATTTTTCATCAAATCGATCGGAAATATATTTTAAGAAAATAAGACCTAATACTACACTTTTATATTCAGATGCGTCCAGATTTCCCCTTAATACACATGCCGCATTCCAAATCTGCTTTTCAAATCCAATATCCGCAGTGTTTTTATCTGCCATTTTATCTGCCTCCCCATACTTTTATTCACTCAAGAAATTATGTTAATTATACCCAATGAATTGTCGAAATACAATCTTTTTGTATTATTACAGATTTTTACGGGGAATTATTTGTATTTACTTATTTCCAATTGGAAAACGCACTCTCATAATTGCTCAGATATGTATACGTAATCTGGATCTCATCATCCGTCTGTGTATAATCAGAGGAAGAAATCGGAATCGGATTGCAACCACCACCGCTTTCGCCGATCTGATCAATCGTAAACTGATTTCCACAGTTCTGACAGACAAGTTTATCACCTTCCTGCTTGTAATAGCCTCTGCCAGAAGAATAGCATACCTGACAGGTATTATATGCCAGCCGGATCGTTCCATTTACATCCTTCGCTGCCATCACCTCCATTGATACCCCATCTAATTCCACCGGATAAAACTGCACCGTTTCAGACAAATCCGCCGTTGGAATCACAAGCATATCCGAAGCAGAAGCTTCATCCTGTGCCTCTGTATCCGCACTCTGTGTATCTTCCGTCTGTTGTGTCGTTTCTACTGAAGCCATCTGTGTATCACCTGCGTTATCCACTTTTTTCTCTGTACTTCCACAGCCTGCCAGTACCACCATGCTCATAACTGTCATCCAAATTAAAAGTCTTTTTTTCATTGTCTCACATCTCCTATTCCACAATAATATTTGCTTTGATCATGCCCATCCAGCATGTATATTCATAAATGCCATGTTCCTTCGGTTCAAATGTAATGATATTTTCTCCCTCGGCAAATTCATGTTCAATCGGTAACGAATGACTGATGATCTTATAATTACAACCATTGATGCTGCCCTCCGGTGCATCAATTACCCACTCTACCGGCATGCCTGCCTGCACTGTGATATCCGGGTATTTACCAGAGGAAAGCTCGCTGTGTACATATTGTACACCATCCTTTATATATGCCTGATTATCTATCTGCTTTGTCCGTAACGATGTATTTCCTATGTAACAGGCAAGTAAAAACAGCACACTCATGCACATGCCAACCCAGCCATGTGCGTTCCTTTGCATCGGCAGATTCCACCAGATTCCAAACAAGCATACCGCTCCTATAATTCCGATCATCCAGACGTCAGAGATATAACCCGATAAAGCGGCGCCCTGTGACAACATGGCAAATCCCATAACCGCGACAACCACAGCACCAGCATCTGTAAGCTGCTTTGCATATTTCCGCCCGATACCCGCAAGCAGCGTTCCAACCCCCAACATCATCGGCACTGTACCGACCGCGAAAAAGAACATAGACAATGCTCCCGCGAGTACATTTCCTGTTGCAAGTGCAACCATCCACATTGCCTGCAAAGGTCCACACGGCATCAGACTGTTTATAATGCCTACGAAAAATGGCGCGCGATTCCCTTTTGCAAATAAACGATATATCCCTTTCGGCAATGGAATCCGCAGTCTCCGAAATGCTGGAAATAATCCAACCAGATTTCCTGCACTGACAATCATGCAGATACCTACCACTGCCTTAAATACGCCCTGCCATAGTGTATTCTGGTTCACGGTGTGTCCAATCACTGAAGACAATCCACCAAGCACTGCACCTACGGCCGTATATCCTAAGATCCGTCCCAGATTATATGCAAGACTCGCCCAAACCGCCGCATGTTTTTTATGTGTTTCGTCCGCAGTTCCAATACATTGCGAAAGCTGTATGCCTCCACACATCGCAATGCAATGAAAGGACGTAAGCACACCAACTATAAACAGCATTCCGTAGCCCATATGCTGATCTGCAAGCTTCGATGGCACAAGCAGATTTAATATTCCGAATCGTTCCAACAGCGCATACAAAATAAACGTGATAAGAAGAACAATTGCAGTCTTCCACGCCAGCTTTTTCTTCCTTGCTTCCCATGTCACTACCTGATATCCAAGCGAAGTCACGCAAACCCGAATCTGATCGATACTGCAGATATTCTCGTCATATTCAATTTCCGCCTGCCCCGTCTTATAATCTACCGATACACGCCGTACACCATTCAAAGCTGCAATTCCTGACTGGATTCGATTCTGACAGTTGATACAGGTCATCCCAGCGATTTCTATGCGTTCCTGTTTCATCCCATAATGCCTCTCAAAATTCTTAAATACAAACAAAACGAGGTTTTTGTTGTCCCTCGTTCTATTTCCTACTATTTCAATCGGTTTAATTATATATGAGAAATCTGAAATGTCAAGAAAGAAAGTGTGTAGATTCTGTTAATTATTTTCTGCGTAAAAATGCGACTTTACGCATGCTTTCAGATTCGCATACGCATGCCTTTTCTCCATTGCAAGCCCCTTTTCTTCCTCTGTATTGGCAGTGCTTGCCGCATAGCACCCGGCAAATACACCACTGTCAATACACGCTTGTACATCCGCACCGAAGCACCCGGCAAATGCATAGACAGGCACTTCATACGACTTCGCGATCCGCGCTACACCGATTGGTGTCTTCCCCATCAACGTCTGCACATCTAATCTTCCCTCTCCGGTAATAACCGCGCCTGCGGTTTTAATTGCCTGCTCGATCTGTATCTCTTCTAATACGATGTCAATGCCCGGCTTTAAGGTTGCATGTAAGAACATCAGACACGCATACCCTAATCCACCAGCCGCACCTGCACCGGGTGTCATGCGGTTCATGGCATGTTTTTCCTGCTCGAAGTTTTCCGCCTGTTGCTTTGCCATCACCGACTGTTTCTTTCTATACCAATCTTCCACGACATCAGCATACCGGTTCATCGCCGCATCCATCGCCTGTACCATCTTCGCATCCGCACCTTTTTGTGGGGCAAAGACAGCACTGCACCCCTGTGTACCGACCAACGGATTCGTCACATCGCACGCAATCTGAAATGTACACGCAGCAAGCTCCGGCAATACATCTTCTGTCGTAATTGAACGCACCTGTGCAAGCCCTTCCGCGCCATAGCCAACTTCTCTTCCTGCTTCGTCCATGAAATGAAATCCAAGCGCCTGCAGCATTCCGATTCCTGCATCATTTGTCGCACTTCCGCCGATTCCAAGGATAAACTTCCGGCAGCCACCTGTAATGGCATCACGTATCATCTCGCCAACTCCATAGGTTGTTGTATGCATTGGATTTCTTCTTTCTTCCGGGACAAGCGGTAATCCGGCTGCCTGCGCCATCTCCAAAACTGCCGTCTTTTCTCCTGCCTGCTCGTAGATTGTGTAATCCGCCGAAACTTCTGTTCCAATCGGTCCGGTCACAGGGATTGTCCGCGTCTGCACATGTTCCTTTCCGAAGGTAAGTGCTTCCACCGTGCCTTCGCCGCCATCGGCAACCGGGAATATCTGCACATCAAAGTCCGGGTACCGCTCTAAGATTCCGTCTCTGACTGCATTCCCTGCTTCCAGCGAAGTAAGACTTCCCTTAAACGAATCCATTGCAACGATGATTTTTTTCTGACTTTTACTTTTGTTAAAATAATTCACCATGTTTATTTTTCCCTCTGTCAACTGCAATTACATACTTCACATTTTATCACATATCTGCTATGATGAACTACAGATTTATTGGATGTATTTGTAAGATTGGATGGGACTCAAATGAACTGCAGAAAATCATATCGCAGATTGCTTAATTTCATTATTTCCATCGTAATTCTGTTCTCTGGTCTGTACTTTAATCAGACAGAAGCAGATGCTTTTTTTGATGCGGCAAAACCTACCACACAGTCGACAGTCAGCGGCGTCGAGCTTCCGATCTCTGCAAATACACAGATCAATACAACGGAGCTTCTCCTTGCTTCAAGAACCTCATATATAAAAGAGGCGAAACAGGAACCGACACAGGCTGAAACGTCTGTCCGTTTTATCGCAGCACTTACAGATACGCAGGAGCTTTCTGTCTCCCGCTACGCTATTTTTTCAAAACCAAATCTATCGAAAACAATCATCAGTCAACAGAAGATCCTATGCTATATCCATGCACAGGATGGAAAAAAATCCAACTATTTTCAGTTTAATTAGGACTATAAGTGGGACTATGGATGCACATAGTTTTGTTTGCGTACTTAAAAATTGAAAAATGGAGGACATGATCTATGTTTATGAATATTCTTGTTGGTATTATGGCTGCAATTGCAATTCTTGCCGGAATCTGGGGCTTCTGGGTAGATCACAGAAAGGATAAGGATCTACCAAATGAAACATCTGCTGCAGGCAACGCAGATACAAGCAGTAAAAACTAAACAAAGTAACACGAAATGCCGGGACAGACAGCCCGGCATTTTCTTCTAGAATAATTTCTCTTTGCATTATAAATTCTCTTATCATCGCTTTTGGAACGAATGCAAGTCCAAGCTAATTTACGAATAATCCCATCTTCCACTGCCAGTTCAAAACGGGATTCAATAAGCCATAAAGATCTTTGATCGTACTGTGTGCTAGTCCTTCATCTGACAATGCGGAAAAGAACATCCTTATTGATCCTCCTTTCCATTTCTTGCAAACTTGCCAGATCAGCTACATAAACCGAATTACACTTTCCGGAAATTTTTCCTTTTTTACTTTTCATTCCGAAGGAAAGTTGTTGTATTTTATCCTTTTATCTTTCATTACACCGTCATTGCATCAAGATATTTTTCTATCTTATTCACGTTATAAAGAACACATCTTCCAACAATCACTCTTGCTTCTTTGTTATTCGTAACTTTACCCACTCCCAATTACCCGAAAATTCTTCAAATTAAAAGTGTAAAGAATTTGTGAACACATTTAGCATGCACATTTACGTGAAAATCAACTATCCACAGACGTGCCATGGTTGCTGAAAAAACAATAAGCCCGCAGTCCTTTTTATGGATATTTCGCTAAGATTCACTATCTCTCCCCACTTTCTCTTAATTTCATACGTATATATTTGAGTAATTGTATAATCAATAGACTGACAAACGCATACAAATATACACATCCAAGCTGCATCAGATTCAAAGTTTGCACATTAAACACTTGATGCAATCCTGGAATCATCAGTACTGCTGTAATTAATACTGCACCAAGTGCAAATGCCCCCTGCAACCATTTATTATTGAAAAATACTTTTATAAAAATGACCGGATGATCCGATTTGCAGTTGAATCCATGAAACAAACGCGCCAGGCAAAGCGTGCCAAAAGCATATGTACTTCCAAGCAATGCTCCATTCTGATGATATCCTGTCAGGAAACCGATCATTGTCATAGCTCCAATCACAAAACCTTCCAGCCCGATCTTACTAAGGAAATCTTTTGTCAATATTGATTCATCTGCTGATCTAGGTTTCTCATGCATCACTTCACTTCTATGTGGTTCCATTCCTAACGCAATTGCCGGAAGACTATCTGTCAAAAGATTAATAAACAGCAAATGTACCGGTGCAAATGGAACTGGCAATCCTGCAATTGATGCACAAAGAACTGCTAAGATTGCGCCAAAATTTCCCGACAAGAGAAATTGTATAGCATTCTTAATGTTCTGATATAAATTTCGGCCATTTTCTACTGCTTTTACAATTGTTGCAAAATTATCATCTGTAAGTACCATCGCTGCCGAATCTTTTGCAACTTCTGTTCCTGTAACTCCCATCGCAACACCAATATCTGCCTGTTTCAAGGCCGGAGCATCATTGACTCCGTCTCCAGTCATTGCCACGATTTTTCCTTTTTCCTGCCATGCCCGGACAATACGGATTTTATGTTCCGGTGATACTCTCGCATATACAGAAATATTCGGTACAAACTCTTTTAATTCTTCATCACTCATTTTTTCTATATCTGCACCCTCACAGGCTTCAGATAAATCCTGTAATATGCCAACTCTCTTAGCAATTGCTGCTGCTGTAATTTTATGATCTCCTGTAATCATAACCGGTCTGATCCCTGCTTTAATACACTCTGTAACTGCAGTTTTTGATTCTTCTCTCGGCGGATCCATCATTGCGATTAAACCAAGAAATACCAGATGCTTCTCATCTTTTATAGTTAATGTGTGACTCTCTGGAATTTCGCGATAAGCAAAAGCCAATACTCGTAGTCCTTCCATTGAAAACTCCTGATTTTGATGTTGGATTTCATCTTTATCTTCAACTGTAATATCCCTAACCCCATCTTTTGTCCAGATACGTTCTGCCCGTTCCAGAAGATTGTCAACTGCACCTTTTACGATAACTCGATTTTCTCCATCTATCAGATGACGCGTTGACATCATCTTTCGATCACTGTCAAACGGAAGTTCTCCAATTCTCGGATATTGTTTTCTTACTTTTGCAGCCTCTACGCCATATCTGCTTCCAAGATTAATCAATGACGTTTCCGTTGGATCTCCGATTTCTACTCCATTTTCGTTTGTCGAATCATTACACAAAATACTGTAATCTAAAAGACATCTTTGCGCCGGATCTGCTATATCAATTGTAGCTGCTGGAATCCTTTTTCCATCTATATAGTAATCTTCAACTGTCATTTTATTTTGTGTAAGCGTTCCTGTCTTGTCAGAGCAGATAACTGAAACACTTCCAAGACCTTCTACTGCCTGAAGTTTACGAATGATTGCGTTCTCTTTCGCCATCTTCTGTGTTCCAAATGAAAGAACAATTGTCACGATAGAGCTTAATGCTTCCGGAATTGCAGCGACTGCAAGTGCTACTGAAAACATAAATGCACTGCTGATTTTTTCGCCCCGGAGTACATTGATTGCAAATAGAAATCCACAAAATATCAGAATCAAAATGGAGAGTTTCTTTCCAAAGACTTCCAGACTTGTCTGAAGAGGTGTCTGTTTTTCTGAAGTAGATTTTAGAAGTCCCGCAATCTTCCCAACTTCAGTCTGCATTCCTATATCAGTCACAACTGCTCTGCCACGGCCATATGTCACAAAGCTGCCTGAAAAGAGCATATTTTTCCGATCGCCAAGGGGAACTTCTGTTTGTATAGTCTCCATACTCTTCTCAACTGGCAGGCTCTCTCCGGTAAGTGCACTCTCATCAACCTTGAGACTTGCATTTTCAATCACTCTTCCATCAGCTGGAATCATATCTCCGGCTTCAAGCATTATCACATCTCCAACGACCAGTTCCCTTGCTGGAATCTGAATAACAGCTCCATCACGCAGTACCTTTGCCTCCGGACCGGAAAGTTTCTTTAAACTTTGTAAAGATTGTTCTGCTTTTACCGTCTGTACTGTTCCCAAAATTGCATTGATTGTAATAACAATCACTATAACTACTGCACTTTCTATATCTCCTAGAATACCTGATATGATTGCTGATGCAATTAGGATTAGAACCAAGAAATCCTTATACTGTTCCAGGAAAATCTGCAGGATACTTTTCTTCTTTCCCTCTGTAAGTTCATTCCATCCGCATTTTTCTCTGGAAGATTTCACCTGTTCACCCGTAAGACCTGATATACTACCTTTCACTCGCTCAAACACTTCTTCTACTGTCTGTTGATAAATTTCTTTCATCACCTGTTCCTCCTCATTCAAGATACTGATTACCTGGATTTTTTATGCAATTCAAGTTTTTTTTGATAAAAAGTATAAAAAAAGAAACCTTTATTGCATAACAAAAATACAATAAAAGTCTCACCATTTTCTTGTGGCACCGGATATTTTCATCGTACTGACGATACCACAAACGCAGATTTTAAAGGCGTAGGTTACTCCCTCTTATTGGATACAATCATATATCAAATTAATACCACTGTCAAGCTATAATAAGATACTGCCTGTTCATAAGTTCAAAAGAAGTTACCCGCTGAAGTCATCAGCAAAGCAGCATCTTTCACCGAATATTTCTTCCTTCCATTTTCATGTTCCACAAATGAAACGGCAACGCCAGACTCGATGTAGTAGACCCGCTTGATCAGTTCTCCTGGCTTCCACAGATAGTCCCCTGGCTCAAAATGTTTTTCTCTGTGGGGCTGGGTAAGCAAATATTGATACAGTTCTGGGGCATTGTTCGAATAATAATAGCGCGGTAAAAGCATGGCGCTCACTCTCCTGTCTATATCGTAAATTCTTGTAGCTTCAGTATAGCATAAAAATGTGTTTTCTCCTATCCTCCTTTCCAGTTCAAAACAAAAAGCGTAAGTAATATCTCTCTTTATTCAGCAAAGGTTCTTTCGATGCCGTTGCCAGCCGTTACAAACTCCAATGTCAGAACGCAGACCGAATTGCCCTGACAAAAGGGGAATGGCTGTAAAGCCACTCCCCTTTTTTATGTGTACATCTTCACTCTTCTCTGATACTCTGCATACGTAAGCGGTTCTTTCTCACTCAGTATCTTTGATTTAGTCACAGTTCCGATAAATAACGTATGGGTACCACAGGCAATCTGCTCTGTTACAGTCGCTCCAAGCATCGCCACGCTCTGCCATCCGAGATACGGAATTCCCTGTTCATTGATCGGAAGCTCCAGTGTTTTCATTTTGTCTACATCTCTTCCAGACTGATATCCAAAGTGCTTGATTGTCTCGAAGGTGCATGTCTCATCTAAGATGCTGACTGCAAATATCCCACTCTTTTTGAGTAATTCACATGTATAACTCTGATTGGAAACCGCGATTGCGATCTGCACCGGCTCGTGGCTGATCTGCATACATGTATCAATGATACAGCCATTTGCTTTTTTCTCCCACACCGTCGATAACATGTATAACCCATAAGTGATACACTGCGTTGCTGTCCGTTCCATCTTCCACATCTCCTATCTGCTTTCGTTTCCGATAGTATGTGCAAAATGGAGTTTTTCTATCATTATAATTTTAGATAATCTCCCAGCATATCGTGTACAATCGCTTCAATCTGCTCCGCAATTTCTTTGCATTTATTTTTCTTCATCCCTGCCTTTTCTCCAACGGCAACCAAATCCGTAAGTCCGGGATTTCTTCCATTTCCATTCACAGTTGTTGTATGTTCACCATAATAGGTGCTGCTATACGTCAGATCATACGCCGGAGCAAGATTCCACCTTGCATGTCCCTTATCATAAATATAAGAAAAATTCTTTGAATGATCATCCCTGTTATGCGAATATACATTAAAACACATACGTCGGTACATCTGCTCCACATCACAATCTTTCGTCAGAATCTTCGTAAGCTTCATCAATTCATTATAATCCAGACTCGGTATCTCATGTGACACCTCTAACAATGCTGATGCAGTGATAACATGATAACGATATAATTTTCCGTCCTTTCTTTCCCTGTCATAACGCTTTGTTCCAAAATATCCTTTACATTTATCAGATGGAAACAACCTTGTTTCTGTCATTGTAATCCCACATTTTCCGGCACAACCCGCATAATCATATTCCATCTTTCCGACATTGATCGGATCTACATGCGCCGGAAACTTGATAATCCAATCTTCTCCCTCTACCTGTGTAAAGATTTTAGGTCTGGCGCCACCGCTCGTTCCGCCTAATGCATACAATTCATCCAGTTTCTCAGAATATTCCGTATTTAAAATCTTGCGGCACTGTTCTGCAAGTATATCCAGATTATCTGGTTCTATATCATACTTCATTTCCCTTTGTGGACGATAAGATAACGCGCCCATGCCTGAATCACCCACGATTGCCAACCGGTCTAAAACAGTCAAAGTATCTCTATCCTGTCCATTTTTCTGAAGCATCCGATCAAGCAACAAGCGTCCCCATGCATCCGGCAGACTATCCGCAAAAACGCCAAACAATCCATCAAAATAGTTTTTCGTCGGGACAAACACCTGTCTTCTTAATGGCAGATAAAATGGACTAATCGAAAAACCTACCTCCAGCCATGTATCCGTATATTCAAATGCTACTTTATGATCTGCATTTGAAACCAGTGTTCCAACTTGTCTGTCATCATAAAATACCTGGAGTATATTATTTTGTCTCATTTATAACCTCCTGAATATTCCGGTACGGCACCTGTGTAAATATGCCTCGAAGTTCATCTGCTACATCGAGCGCCATTGCGATTTTTGTAAGAGCCAGCAACGATATCTGTCCGGTTGTCTCAAATCGTTTGACAGAACCATAACTGACACCACTTCTATCAGCAAGCTCTTGTTGCGAAATTGATCGACGCTTACGGATATTTTTTATCCGCTTTGCCAGTGCCATATCCAATTCTTCTGCTGTCTCCCACACAAATTCTTCCACTTTTTTACCGCTCCTACTCATAATTACCAATGTTTATATAGATAAAATATTATCCATTTATGCAAAAATGGTACAATATAGATAATATTTTATCTACATTGTACCATTCTGTATTTACTGTGTCAACCAACCACGTTATACCGTAATCTCAATCAGATTTCCTTCCACTGCTACAACACAGCTCTCATAATATCCGTCACCGGTTGTACGTGGACCGCTTGTCATCGTATATCCATCCTGCTTCAGTGTTTCTGTCAGCGTATCTACCTGTTCTTTGCTTCCGACACTGAACGCCATATGGATAAATCCTGTCCGCATCTGATTCTCTGTCTGTGCTTCCACACCCGGCTTCTGCATGATCTCCAGCCGTGCCCCATCATCAAAAGACAGGAAATAAGATTTAAAACCTGTATTTGGATTGTGATACACGGCATTGGACTTTGCTGCAAAATATTTCATAAAAAATTCTTTTGCTTTTTCCAGATCCTGCACATACATTGCAATATGCTCAATTTTCATATAAATCACTCCTGTTTTTCAGATATAGCATATCCAAAAGCCAATTTCCTGTTTTCGTATGGAATATTTTATCCTTCAGAATTGCAATATTTTTTTCCGGAAGAGAGTCTTCATATGCATTCACAAGAAAGTCTGCCTCAATCAGAATCTGATAATCCAGACCATCGACATCTGTATACGTATGATGATGTGCAATCAGATATTTTACTCTGTCAATAAACGCATCCGTTGCCCATGCATACTTTTTTAATAGCATTTCTGCATAAGCAGGGCCGAGTTCTTCCTGATGCTTTCCGCTTGAATCACCATACTTTTCCTCACTTGCATGAATCCCGATGTCATGAAGGATTGCCGCAACAACCGTCCGGTCATACAGCTCCGGTGTAACCCCTTCCCCATCTGCAATCAAAGCCGCAAATTCATACACCTTCATGAAATGCTGAATCCTTCTGGCATCTCCACAGTCAAATGCAATCATATCCATCATCAAATTATTGATATCTTCTTTCGTAAGCATCTTCTTCTAGCTCCACATTGCCTCAATCTCAGCCTTGGACACCACACCGACACTCTTCTTCGCAATCTCTCCATCCTTGAACAAAATCAAAGTCGGGATGCTAGCCACGCCATAGGACATCGCAATATCCATCGCCTGATCTACATCGAGCTTGCAGACCTTGACTTTTCCTTCATATTCGTCCGCAATCTCAGAAACCGTTGGTGACAGCATCTTACACGGACCACACCATGTCGCCCAGAAATCAACGAGCACGAGTCCCTTTGCATCGAGTACTTCTGCCTTAAAATTATCGTTATTTAAAATTACTTCTGCCATTTTCATCACTCCTTATCTTTTGATTTATGTTACCCTTTGTTTCTTTCTTTTAATCACACTACCACGCTTCGCCCGGATATTTCATGCCCCAGTCTTTCCGAAGCTTCGTCATAATCTCCATTACATCCCTGGAATACGCAAGCTGCATCGCGGATGCATCCCCGCTTTTTACCGCCTGCTCCATATCCTGCATCTCATAATAAAGCGCATCTGCAGTATCTCCGGCTGTAATCTCCGTCTGGACACCACTTTCAGCATCCACAATGACTGCCTTATCCGCACGCGGATACTCCATGATCTCGATATATCCTTTTTCCAGACTGATCATCGCACGCTTTGGCTGTTTCGAATGCATCGAAAGTGCAACCGTCGCCATCTGCCCCTGTGCATTCTTGAGCAGAATTGTTGCCTGCTCATCAGAACCCGTCGGAGAAGGCTTCCACTGACTCACAATCTCATCCGGTTGTTCATCCAGAAAACTCCGAACGATTGACAGCGCATACACACCGATATCAAGCATCGCGCCACCGGCAAGATTCATATTGAAGAACCGGTTTGACATATCATATTCCTTAAAGCTTCCAAAATTCATCGTGATGATCTGTACCTTTCCAAGTTCACCACTTCGCACAATATCCCACAGCTTCTTGTAAATTGGCATATGCCAGATCGTCATAGCCTCTGCAAGCACCAGCTTCTTTTCTTTCGCAATCGCAATCATTTCATCCAATTCTCTGCTGTTTAATGTAATTGATTTTTCAACAAGCAGATGCTTTCCATGCATCAGCGCCTGTTTCATAAATGCATAATGTGTATTATGCGGACTCGTAATGTAGATGATATCTACATCCTCATCCAAAAACATATCATCAATCGTATCATAAACTTTGGAAACACCGTATTTTTCAGCGAATACAACCGCCTTCTCATGTGTCCGGTTTCCAACTGCATATAACGATTTTCCCATCTTCTGCAATGCCTGTGCCATCTCATTTGCGATCACACCGGTACCAAGCACTGCCCAATTCAACGTATCCTGCATCTGCTCTGCCACCTCATCTTTCATTAATATGTTTCAATACCATTAAAATAATCTTTCACCATCTTCACCACAACACCCGACAACAGGAATACTGCAATCAGGTTCGGGATTACCATCAAACCGTTAAATGTCTCCGCGATGCTCCAGAGGAGTCCGAGATTCATCGTTGCACCAACGATTGCAACCAGGGAATACACAAGCATGAAGGGCTTATTTACCCGTGTACCAAACAGAAATTCAATACATCGGACACCGTAAAGTCCCCAGCCGATGATCGTTGAAAATGCAAAACAACACATTGCAATCGCTGTGAAGATGGATACCCAGCCACCATAAGTCGCTGTGAAACCACTGATTGTAAGCTCTGCGCCTGCCGCCTGTCCATATCCAACCGGAACACCGCTGCACAGGATTACAAGCGCGGTCAATGTACAGATCACAATCGTATCGACAAATACCTCGAAGATTCCGAAGAATCCCTGCTTTACCGGTTTTCTTGTATCTGCACATGCATGTGCGATCGAACCGGTACCAAGACCAGCCTCGTTCGAGAAGATACCACGGGAGACACCCTTCTTCATACTCATGAAGAAGCTTCCAACGACGCCACCGGTCACAGAAGCCGGGTTAAATGCACCTTCAAAGATCGATGCAAATACCGATGGCACGTTCTTGACATTCAATAATACAACTCCGATTGCAAGCACGATATACATTACTGCCATAAACGGTACCAGCTTCTCTGTTACCTGTCCGATTCGCTTAATTCCGCCGAGCAGAATCAGCGCAATCAGGATTGCCAGCACAATTCCGATTATAAGATTCAGGGTAGAAACCTGATCCTCGGAAATTACATTATAATTAAACAATGCCGAGTCAATCGCCGTTGTGATCGTATTGACCTGCGTTGCATTTCCCGTACCAAATACCGTCAATACGCCAAATGCAGAGAACAGATACGCCAGCCATTGCCAATGCTTCTTCAATCCGTTCTTAATATAATACATCGGTCCACCGACATAATCGCCGTCTTTGTTTTTCTCACGAAAATGCACCGCAAGTGTAACCTCTGCAAACTTCGTACACATACCGAGCAGCGCAGATATCCACATCCAGAAGATTGCACCCGGTCCTCCGATTGCGATGGCTCCGGCTACACCGGCTACATTTCCGGTTCCAACCGTTGCCGCAAGTGCCGTACATACTGCCTGAAACGGTGTGAGTGCACCGTCGCCCGCTTCCTTCTTCTTGAACATTCGTCCAAATGTCACCTTCATGGCATACGGGAACTTCCGTATCTGTAAAAACCGGGTACGAAAACTCAAATATAGCCCAACACCGATAATACAGATCATCGCCGGGACACCCCAGATAAAATTATTGATCACACTATTGACTGCATCTACTTTTTCTAACATTGTTAAACTCCTATTCTAAAAGCCTTCCTTCTTTCGTTGCTTCCGAAGCTCGCTGCGTTTCTTTCCGGCCTCCCATTCCGCCTCTTCCACAACTGTCTCTAATTTCAATCTTGGCACCCGCCGCGGCTTATTATCCTCATCCAACGCAACCAGTGTCAGATACGCACGGTTCACAGGATAACGCATACCATCCATCTTCTCCAAATAGGAATCCACGCGGATTTCCATCGACGAATTTCCGACATAGGTTACGCGTCCGATCAATACGACAATATCATGCTGGCGAAGACTACGCAGAAAAGTCAGATTATCTACCGATGCTGTGAGCACGTGTCCCTCAGAATGCCGCATAGCCGTAAGACCTGCCACCTCGTCAATCCAGCCCATCAGTATTCCACCAAACATCACATCTGCACCATTTAAATGTTCCGGACGAATCTCGTGAAACTGCTCCGTCAGAGAATCCGCAACCCGTTTTTCTTTTATTTGTTCTTCCATGCTGTCATTCCTTTCCTGTAAACTATACATTCATTCTAGCATTTATCATCAAACACATAGGCTGATTACCTGCACATCCTTCCATGTGCATTATAATATCAAATCAACTCATACTGCAGAAATTCATACTTCAATTTTGAACCCTCACTAATATTCTCCGGCAGCAATGCTCTCGCAACCAGCTTCAGATCATCCGATTCAATATCCGTCCGCTTGAGATTTGCATAATCTCCATCAATACTTACCACTTCATAATACCATGCTTCCATTTTTCTACTCCTTCTATTCTGTTCTGTCAACTATCTCTGATTATACACGCATTCTCACCTATAAAACAAGGAGAAATACCAGTTCTTTGGTATTTCTCCTATCCTTCATACACGCCCATTTATGCTGAGATCGTATAGGTCGTCCTGCCGCAGTCCTCAAACAGCATATCATCGAGTGATTTCTGAATCCTGGACTTCAGATACCGGACACCCATTCCGGTTTCAAAAGCTTCTTTTGCAAGCTTCTTTTTTGCATCTGCCGGCATGTTGATATCCACACGATAATCCTTCGACAGACGCTTAAGTGGGCTGATTCTCTTGTCAGACAGAATTCTAAGATAATCTTCTTCTGTCATTTCGTGGAGCTGCACAATGTTGTTGATACGGCCGGCAATCTCGGTTCGGACATTGGCATATTCCACCAGGTCTTCCTGCGTAAAGACACTGTTGTACCCATCGAACGTTTCCCCGGATATGGCAGCTCCAAACCCAAGTACATGTGGTTTCTGCCTTTTCGCATTCACCATCATTTCAAAGGAACCGAGGAATACAAAGCTGATATTTGATGTGTCCAGATCGAGTGACTGTTCCCCCTGAAGCATGTTATCACCTTCAAAATGAACCATATCTCCTTCGAGCACTTTGAGCAATTCATTCTGTACGACCTGTCCGCATCCCCTTTCGCTTCCTCCCTCAAACAGCTTATCAGCCTCATCAAGAACGATGATCAGATGCTTCTGCTCCTTTGGAGATACCCCATCAAACAGATTTCGAACCTTCATATTGCCTTTCCAGCTCGTACCTGTGATCGATGGTGCATTATGGATCTTGATATTCGGATAGATCTGCGCAAGCTGGCGGAAGATCTCCGTCTTTCCACTTCCAGTCGGACCTGCAAACACAACGTTCTGTCTTCTGCCATTTACATGGTTCCACAGAAGCATCGCAGCTGCACGCTTCGCGTCCTTCTGTCCGTAGACACGCTCATCGAGATACTGGTAAATGGACGCCGGTGTCCGAAGGATCTCCGACGTATCTGCCTCATCCTCTACCTCATAATCATCCTCACAATCATAAGGCATGTCATCCCATGGTTCTTCCTGTGATGACCCTGTGGAAGAACGACCGGGCATCATTCGCAAATGCTCCATATCGACAGTCTTGTCACTGCGATCTGATGCTGCCTGCGGAATCCGGTCATGATCAGTTTTGATGTAAGCACTCATCAGGGCAGCCGAGATGTCCTCTACATCCTCATCAGAGAGATCCACATCCTCGAGTGCATTGATCAGAAGCTCCTTCACGGGCTTCGTCTGCATTGTCTGCCAAGGTGCACTTAGCCGCTCAACAGAATTGAGGATCTTCTTGTATTCCTCATCGGAGATATAATCATAGTCACCCGCATTTACATCCCGGATAAAACTAACCGACGGATTCTCAATGTTCCGGTCACCATATCCCCTGCTTGCAGCACGCAGAAGCTCCGCGAAAATGTCCTTTGTATTATCCAGCTTCATAGAATTGTTCCTCCTTATTGTACTCTTCTTTGTTTTTGTTTTCTCTCCCACACTTTTTCCTGCCGGAAAGCAGCTTCAAGTTCCATGCGGCTTTCCTCAATTTCATGCTTTGCTACATCATCGGCTTCCTCTGGTGCATCGGCCTTTACCGGCTGATCAAAGAACTTTGTGAAAACATCCGGACAGTTCTTTGGAACCATACGGTTATATTTCCGGAATTCATCTAATTGATCTTCCGGCGCATCAAATTTCATATAAAACCAGCTCACTGCCTCTTCCATCGTCGGAAAATCGAAATCCTCCGTATCAAGCTCATAGGCGGATCCCTCCACCACATTTATAAAACTCACAAAGCAAAACCCACAACTGTGTTTCATCTGTGCTGCAACCTCTGGATAGAACAGGTAATGTTTTCTGCCAATCAGAAAGATGCCTCCCCCGAATTGCGCATCTATGACAAGCGGGATAAATACCGTATCCCTCTTTTCCTGATTCAAAACATCCCGGAGCTGATTGCAGGCAGTATAATATTCCCCATAGGATTTGTTTTTTCCATCCTGAAACGATACCACATTGCCTCGATTGCCAACAGCAAATGGCTCTATCCCAATCTCCTTCATATAGGCTTCCAGCATATCCAGTCCTCGGTCCTTCTTACGTGACTTTCCTTCCTCCTTCTGCCCGGGCCGGAATCCCCCATCGTACAGCAATGTATTTACATCGTTGGCGATCAATCCATCCAGCAGTTCATCTGTCAAATCTGAGAGACTCTGTTCCGTGTAGATCTGCTCCACCGCTTCTGAGAACCGCTCTGGTGATTTCGAAGCAAAGGCAATCATAAGCTTCATCTTATCGCATTCCTTCCGTATGCCTGCAAATACCTCATCCCCACTCAGGCTTCGTCCAAGCATAAGGAGCTTCTTTCGATCTTCTGCGTTCAGATGTACACGGATATTCTCTAACAGGAACGAAAAAACAGATACTACATACTCTGCCTTTGTCAACCTGATCGTACGGATAAACTCTGACGTTTCCATCTCATCGCTATGTTCCCCAATCTTATAGCATTGATATTTCGATGCAAGCTGTACATACGCATTTCTCTTTTCCCCTTCCCATTCATACTTCGTATATAACGCAGTCATGCATGCATCAACCGCCTGGAAATCTATGCCTGCCAGTTCCGTCTGTGTAAGCATCGCTGCAATCTGCCCAATCTCCTGTCTGATTCCATCCTTCGTTTTCGCAAGATTCTTATCCCCACATACATCTGTAAGCAGGAACTTCGCGAACCGTGCTCCATCTTCCGGATTGCTTCTCCACGCCTGATATTCCTGCACGAGCCGGATCCGGAGATTCGCTTCTTTCTCCTGTCTGACATATCGATAAATAAAGGATTCCGTCCGCCGGTTATGGTAATCCGTACCTATCCGCCGGTAGAAATCTTCTTTCATTCCAGCCATCTGTTATACCTCTTTTCGCAGAATATCGATCTTTTCCTCGGTCTTTTTCAAGTATGTGTACGCCTTCAGATACTGATCTGTATCGTTATACAACGACAATTTATGCTCACATAAGAAGATATCCAACATGCCTTCCACAGCCTGTTTCATCTTCGACATGTAGGAATATGGAAATTCGCCGGCAAATAACATCGATGCAAATTCCTCAAATATCTGACAGAAATGATTGACATCCACAAATGTCTCTTTTTCCCTTTTATATGCCCGTTCATTTGCTTCCCGTAACTGCCGTTCTGTCTCTGATTCTGGTATTTCCTCATAGTCATCCATGATTGCCTGAATCTCCTCATCCGATAGAAAATCTTCCATTTCATCTGGATCCTCCCCATCAGGTACGGATAGTAATGTAGCATCTTCCTCCTCGAATTCCTTCCACATTTCCGCGGGAATCAATTTGCTGAAATTCTTACCTAGCAGATCCTCATAGATCACGCAGCTATAGTCAAGCACATTCTCAAACACAATATTTCCTGCATATCTGCGGTCAAATGTCCAGTCATATATGCTGTCACGATTCTTAAAATCTTCTGCACAATCTAAGATTTGCTGGAAATTGCTCTGCGGCATAGTATCCATAATCTCGTACATCCATCCCATATCCACAAGAGACACCCGGATTACAAGATATAAAAACATCTCCACATATTTACAGAATGCCCGCTGTTCCGGAATATCTGAGTTCTGGATATTTCCGATCCAGAGAAGTTTCCGGTTTGCATATATATTCATATCCTTTATAAGTTCATGAATCAGCTGTTGCGTCTTCTTGGCATGAAATTTGCCCGCATTATCTGTCACAAAAGGAAGAATGGATGCATTTCTTCCACTCATCACCTCCTCAAGATCTTTCATCTTCTCCTGAAACTTCTTCTTCCGAAACCATACACTGTCCGTTACCGTTATATCTGCCATTTTTTTATTCCTTTCTTTTGAGTTGTTGTTTATATGCTCTAATTATACAGCATTATATAATCTTGTCGTAATTTTTACAACAAAAAAGATATCCCTATGGTCTCTCATGAAACCACAAGGATATCTATATAATCTGCAAGCATTTTATTCAAATATTTATCACATACCGCCTGCTGTTCTTAGGGTGTACATAGACCTGCACCATGTCTTCCTCATCATATGCATAGAATTCATTTCCTGCTCCATATGTACGGAAATTCTGTTGCATTCCGGTCACCGGATTTCTTCCCTCGCAGATCAATACCGGTTCGGTACGATTCCTTCTATTGGAACTTGTTGAGCCGGATGTTCCATGCATAACCTGTACCACTTTCGCATTTACCAAAAATCCCGTCTGGCGCAGCTGCAATTTATAATTTGCATATAGAAACAGGAACAGCCCGATCATACACGACAGAAAACCTACCTTCATATTATCATCCGCACGCTTTTTCTCCACATCTACCGCTACAACTCTCGGATATTCCGTATGTCCGATATCCTCTGGATAAAAATACACAACAAGCGTATCCCCCACATCTAGATTCATCCGATGGGAAGGACTCATCTTCACCGAAACAGCCTGATCACCATATGGAAATTCTAATGTGTACAGATACGTTGAAGAACCATCCGTTGGAACATCAATATACGTATCCGTCACAACTGCGGTCTCCTTCTGTGTTCCAACTGTATATTTCGATACATCATAGATTGCTGATACACACATCAGAATCAATATGATCCCAATTGCGATCATGATCGAGCCATACATTTTTGCCTTATTCAATCCCCTGACATGGCTCTGTTTTGTAGAAATCCAGATAAACATAACTCCAAGGAACAAAATTCCACTCAGCGTCATATATACGGACGGCATAAGCCGTGATATAAACGAAGATGTATTGAAAGTACGCATATAAACACCTCTCCCCTTTTTCATTTTATTATAGATGAGACATGTAAATTGCAGACGATAACCTATGTAAAAAAGATGTAAAATTGCGACTTATTTTTTAATCTGGAATAATCTCGATATATACTTGATTGTATTTATGCTTTAGTTCCTGCTTGATCTCATCCCGTACCCGGTGCAGGATGCTGATATGTATCACATCCGTCTGGTTGCCGATATAGACCTCCACCCAGATCTTCCGTCCTGTCTGGATCACATCGAGGAATGTCACTTCGTATGGATAATCCTTCATATGCTTATCTACGATGGAACGGATCTGGTTCAGCACCTCTTCCTCCGGTGCAAACAAAACCAGATTCTTGATACTCTGGAAGATCACGACAACCGGCTCCTTTATAAGCAGAATTGCCATCACTGCCGCAACCGCCGGATCAATATATGGTGTCAGAAAATGAAGCTTCGTGTGAAGCAGCAGCACCTGCACAACGAACGCGACCGACACGCCCAGAC
>CAVKUW010000053.1:34212-66132 GCA_963659815.1 Butyricicoccaceae bacterium | reverse complement strand
GAGTACAACCTGAAGGAAATGTGGAAGAGTCCGAACGGAACGATCCGTGCAATCTTAGACGGAACTGTATTCCGTACACCAATCGTTGTCAAGGGAATTGAGCCATGTGTAAAGAATTGGAAGAAGCCAATCACAATCGCAAGACATGCCTATGGCGATGTGTATAAGAGTGTAGAGATCGATGTGCCGGGCGCTGGTACAGCAGAGCTTGTATTTACAAGCGAGGACGGACAGGTCATCAAGGAGACAATCCATAAGTTTGATGGTCCGGGTGTAATTCAGGGACAGCATAACATCGACAAATCCATTGAGAGCTTTGCAAGAAGCTGCTTTAACTATGCACTCGATACAAAGCAGACACTGTGGTTTGCAACAAAGGATACGATTTCCAAGAAATACGACCACACATTCAAGGATATCTTCCAGGAGATCTTCGATAAAGAATACAAAGAGAAGTTTGACGCTGCCGGCATCGAGTATTTCTATACGCTGATTGATGATGCAGTTGCCCGTGTTATGAAGTCTGAGGGTGGATTCATCTGGGCTTGTAAGAACTACGATGGCGATGTTATGAGTGATATGATCTCGTCTGCATTTGGTTCTCTTGCCATGATGACATCGGTACTTGTTTCTCCAGATGGAAAATACGAGTACGAAGCAGCACACGGAACTGTACAGAGACATTACTACAAGCACTTAAAGGGCGAAGAGACATCAACAAACTCTGTTGCAACGATCTTCGCATGGACCGGTGCTTTGAGAAAGCGTGGCGAGCTTGACAATATTCCAGAACTGATGGAATTTGCAGACAAGCTTGAGCAGGCAACGATCAAGACGATCGAAGACGGCAAGATGACAAAGGATCTTGCTCTTATTACAACAATGAAGGATGTCACTGTATTAAACAGCGAGAACTTCATCAAAGCAATCCGTGAAACACTTGAGGGAATGTTAGCTTAATGAATATATGGGATGTTCTGAAAATTGAACAGACGAAGGATAAAGACGCATTGAAGAAAGCCTATCGAATGCGTCTTTCTTCTGTCAATCCGGAAGATGATCCGGAAGGGTTTATGGAGCTTCGGAAAGCCTATGAGGAGGCAGTGCGTCTGGCTGACCAGAAGGAAGAGGAACCTGACGTTACCATTCCAGATACACCGGAACAGCAAATGCTTGCTTCGTTAGAGGCTCTCTATGATGATTATGCCCGTCGTATCAATCCGGACGAATGGCTCGCACTCTTTAATTCCGATTATTTCGTATCGCTCGACACAAGCGAGGAGGCATTTTATGGGCTCTTACGATTCCTGATGAATCATGTACTGGTTCCGAAAAAAGTCTGGAAATGCATCGTCGAATATTTTGATCTTGAAGGGCGCAGAAGCGAGCTTGCAGAACAATTCCCGGAAAACTATCTTGACTATATCACGAACAACGCAACCTACGAGGATATCATCAATTATGAAGCGTTTGAGCATGCAGAGATCACAACGTCTGCAACAATCGATGCCTATATCCGTGACTATATCGAATTGGATCGCATGGTTCGCAGTCAGGATCTGAAAAATGCAAAAGAAAAGATCCGGCAGTTGAAGGAAAAATATTATATTTCCAATATATATATCAAGCTGGAAGAGATGCGTATCCGCCTGCAGACCTATCGGCTGGAATTTTCGGAATATATTCAGACATCCATGACGGAAGAAGAACGGAAAACACAGGATCTGGATGCATTATACGCCGAGCGGTATGCTTCCGCACTTGCAGCAATCCGCGAGGAAGCGGAAGAAATGTCTGCAAAGTATCCGAACGATATCACGCTGCTTCATTTTTGTGGGGATGTCTGTATTCTTGGACATGACCTGGAACAGGCAGAACAATATTTCAACCGCTCCAAGGCTTTGGATCCACAGAATTATCTTATGCGTGCCAAGCAGGCAGAACTTGCATTCCGCAAGGGAGATTATAAAGCTGCCAGAGATGGCTATATGGATCTGCTCAAGGAAAATCATTATGATGACTCCGTCCGCATCGGTATGGTGCGTGCCAATCAGATGATGATTCAGGAAAACCTTGAGAAACTAAAGGGAAATCCGGACGATATACAGGCGAAGATGGATATTGGCTGGAGCTATTACCAAAGCTACCAGTTTCAGGAAGCCATCATTTTTCTGACCAAATTTCAGCCGGAAGACGATCGAAAATTTGAATACTATAATGTTCTTGGACGCTGTTATCTTGGCATCCGTGATTATGAGCATGCAAAACAATGCTTTCTTGTCTGGAAAAAACTGATTGAACAGCTACCGGAGGATGATACAAGCACGGAAACCGAGAAGAAACGTGTCCGTTATCCGTATGTGAATTTCCTGATTGCCGATTGTTATATGAAGACAGAGGATTACGAGAATGCCAGACGTCATCTGGATATCGCATTATCCAAAGATCATGAGGAAATCATCCTTTCTTATGAAGCGGATTGTGAACTAAAGTTCCTGACCGGTCAATATACGGATTGTCTGCGTGCCTGTGAACGTCTGCTGGAACGGGATCCACGTGACTATGTCGCATATCTCTTCAAAGCAAAAGCATGCAGGGCAATGAATTATATACAGGAAGCTTATAACGCCTGTGAACAGGCGATTAATCTGTATCCGTATCTTGCACAGCCATATGCGCTGGAAGTAAGTTTATTTATACGCGCCAATCAATATGAGCAGGCACAGGATACGATCAAACGTTTCGACGCATTTGAAAATGAGAGCGACAGCATAGATTATTACCGGGCACGTTTGTCCATGTTAGGAAACCAGATTGACCCGGCAATCCGGCAGCTTACAGCAATTGTCAGTCGCTCAGATGGCAAGACAACCGATATGGATCATTTTGAGGATGTCAATATGCTTTTGGCTCTTTGTTACCGTTATAAGGGCATGTATGATAAAGCGCTTGAACAGTTTGAACAGGTAAAAAAGCAAAATGCGAAGTATCCGCTGATTGATATGTATATTGGTTCTTCCTATGCAAAGCTCGGAAAAATCAAACAGGCATTGAAGGCGCTCGATACACAGATTGAAACACAGGCAACCGCGCAGGTTTACAATGAGAGGGCGATTGTATACAGTCTGATGGGCGAATACAAAAAGGCTGTTCGCGATTATCATGCTGCATTACAGTTAGAACCAGATAATTATTTTGCATATCTGCGGATTGGGATGATACAGGAGTTGCACAAAAGCTACAAAGCTGCTGCCGATGCATACCGGAAAGCATATGAAGTTTCTGAAACAGACACCGAACAGCACAAAGAGAGCTTGCAGAGTTTAGCACGTGTCTACCAGTGCATGAACTGGTTTTCTGAAAGTCAGCAGCTCTATATTGATTATAAAAAGCAATATGAGTGGAATGCAGATATCGCCTACGATTATGCCGTCCTGCTTATGCGGATGGATGCGGTAAAGGATGCCATTGCCGAGTTGCGTACTTTCGTGGATGATTCTGCCTGCGCAAAAAAATTACTCGACATCTACGGAGATGCCGGCTTTATTGATCTGGCACATGAGACATTTGAATATATCATAAGCAAAGATCCGGAGGATCACCGGGTATATGGTGCAATGGGAGACATCTTCCGTGACCATGCCATGTATGCGGACGCAAAGCCGTTATATGAGCGGGCGATTGCGCTTGACACAAACAAGGAAGCCAATTATTATAGTGAATGGCTGGAATGTATGATCCAGCTAAAAGAACTGCGAAGCTTCAAGAAGAACAGTGCGATAGCAAATGCGGCTGCCACTTATCCAAAGGATCAGATACAAACGCCGCCACAGTATATCAAGATGGCACGTTTTGCACGACTTTCCAAGAACTACAAAGAATGTAAAGGCTGGTTAGAACAGGGTTTGCATGCCCGTCGTTGTCACGGCTGTTTCTATGGTGTCTGTCACCGGATCTTATATGAGAAAGCATTGCTGTATGAGCAACAGCGCAATTATGCGATGGCACGCAGTATGTACGAAGAAGCAATTCGTGTCTGTGGACAGAATGATTTCTATGAGGCATGTCTGAAGCGGATTGAAGATAAAAAATAAGAAATTAGGATTAGAAATGATAGTAGGAATTGATTTAGGAACGACAAACAGTTTAATTGCATATTTTGATGGTGACCATGCAAAGGTCATTCCGAACCGTCTGGGAGAAAATCTGACTCCTTCGGTTGTAAGCGTGGATGAGGAAGGAATTGTCTATGTCGGCAAGACCGCGAAGGAGCGGAAGATGCTGTACCCAGATCAGACCGCGGATGTGTTCAAGCGGAACATGGGCAGCTCGAAGGTGTTTACCCTTGGAACCCGCAAGTTCTCTGCGGAAGAGCTTTCCAGCCTTGTTTTAAAATCTTTGAAGGAAGATGCGGAGCATTATCTTGGCTGCACGATTGAGGAGGCAGTCATCAGCGTACCGGCATATTTTAACGATGCACAGCGAAAAGCGACAAAGAAAGCAGGAGAACTTGCCGGATTTGTGGTGGAGCGTATTGTCAGTGAACCAACAGCCGCAGCAATCGCTTATGGTTTGGATAAGAAAAATGCAGACACGAAATTCCTTGTATTTGATTTGGGTGGTGGTACATTTGATGTATCAATCCTAGAGCTATATCAGAATATTATGGAAGTGCGCGCAGTTGCCGGAGATAATTTCCTTGGCGGAGAAGATTTTACTACGGTATTGGAACAGATGTTTCTCCGGGAGCACGAGATTGATGAGGACACCCTCAATCAGAAAACCCGTGCCCATATTCACAAACAGGCTGAGCTTTGCAAGCTTGGATTTGCAGATGCAAAAACATCAGTTATGAAATGTAATATCAACGGAGAAGTCGTAGAGAGCGAAATTGATATTGACGATTATGAAAAATCCTGCCAGGTATTGCTTGGACGTATTCGTAAGCCAATCGAGCGAAGCCTGAAGGATGCAAATATCAAGCTCAAAGATATTGAGGAAGTAATTCTGGTTGGTGGTTCGACAAAGCTTTCCATCGTGCGTCGGTTTGTGAGCCGCCTGTTTGGACGTCTGCCGAATACAAGTATCAATCCAGACGAGGTGATTGCTGTGGGCGCGGCGACACAGGCTGCTATGAAAGAGCGGAATGAAGCAGTGAAAGAGATTATTTTGACGGATGTCTGTCCATTTACACTTGGAACGGAGGTTGTATCCCGCAGATCCGGAGGTGTGTTTGAGGCTGGACATTATCTGCCATTGATCGAACGAAATTCCGTGATTCCGGTCAGTCATACGGAACGTCTCTATACCGTCAGTGACCGGCAGACACGGATCAAGGTTGATATCCTACAGGGCGAGAGCCGTCTGGCAGCAAATAACGTCTACCTTGGCAGCATTGAAGTTATGGTTCCACCGGCACCTGCTGGCGAAGAATGCGTCGATGTCACATACACCTATGATGTCAACTCTATCTTAGAGGTGATTGTAAAGGTGATTTCTACAAATGTGGAAAAACGACTTGTGATCAAGAACGAGGAAACCGATCTGACCGATGAAGAAATCGATGCCAGATTCGAGGAGCTTTCTTCCCTGAAGATTCATCCACGGGAACAGGAGGCAAACAAATTATTGCTGCTTCGTGCGGATCGCATGTATGAGGAATCCATCGGAGATACCCGTAAGATTCTCGAACATGAGATTAACCAGTTTGAAGATGTATTAAATAAACAGAATCCATCGGAAATCAGCAGTGCTAGAGAAGCTTTCAAGGAATTCCTTGACAATATGGAAGAAGATTTATTCTAAGATATAGTATAAAAAAGGGCTGACGCTTTAGGTAAGCGCCAGCCTTATTATATGCCGTGCATATGCGTGCAGAAGATCTAAGTCCTGCAGGAACGAATCCGTCAGTTCAATAAAAGATTCTTTGTCTTTATAATCCCGTTTGTAGCCAGATAAAATTCCATCATCAATCTGGGAGATGAAATATCCTTTTTTACGCAGATAACAGGTTTCCTTCTTTGCCGGTTCCCGGTAGTTTTTATCCACATAGCTTGCCACACTTTTGTGAACCGCCATATCCTCTGCCGGAAGATAGTAGTAATCCCTGTAATTATCAAAGAAGAACTTCAATTCCTCTGTATAGATCGGGGCATTGATCGTTGCTTCCTTCTGGAATCCAGTGATAATGATATCATTCAATCCGATCGTCAAGCGCTTTGGAAGCGGGTATTCCAGCTCCAAAGAGAAGAGCAACCGGTTTTGCCGCACAGACATCTTTCGGACGAGCAGACAGCCAGCTTTGAATTTACAGTAAGCAAGCATGCTTGTGCAGTCCAGAAGTCCTTCGAGATCCTCGTAATTGTGCTGTAACAGCAACTGCTTGTTTGTCTTTACCGGAAGCTTTACATATTCCTGATAGACCTTAATCAGATCACCGCCGGAATATTTATCTAACCGATGGATACCAAGAAACCGTTCCACGCTTTTCTGTTTCATATTTTCCATGTGCAGCATATCTTTTAAAAAACGGATCTGCTTATAAATATCAATGCTTTCCATATGGGCGAGTGTATTTTCCATCCCATATGCCTTTGCCTTTTTTGTGATATACGGAATATCAAAGCCGTCTCCATTATAGGTAATCACGTATTTATAATTATTCGCAAAAGAGAGGAACTGCTCCAAGATATCTGCTTCAGATCTGCCATCCTGATTGAACCACTGGCATATGTGCCATTGACGGTTTTCATAATAGGCACAGCCAATCAGATACAGGGCAGTATGTTCGGCTGTAAATCCAGTCGTCTCGATATCGAAGACAAGCAGATCCTCCGGTGTATAAAACTGTTCCAATGTCTGAAATTTACTGCGATGAGCCTCGTTTACAACTTTTTCCATAGGTGCCTCCTTTCCGACATCGTCCGATAAATTCGTCTAAATTGGTTTAAATTATAGCA
The DNA here is from genome assembly GCA_963659815.1 of Butyricicoccaceae bacterium. Lineage (GTDB taxonomy): Bacteria > Bacillota > Clostridia > Lachnospirales > Lachnospiraceae > Coprococcus_C. Next base: position 59,173 of record CAVKUW010000053.1, on the reverse strand, counting down.
TAAATACCATAGAAGTAAAGAAATGCTTGTAATTTTTGGTCAATATGTTATAATTTTAATTAAAGTATGATGTACGGAGGAGATAGAATGTTACGACCAGACGATATTAGATCAACAACTTTTAAAAAGGGCTTATTCGGTTACAAAGCCGCAGATGTTGACAGCTTTAAAGACACTGTATTCAGAGCGTACAGCGACCTTTCCAAAGATTATGAGGAAACAAAGGACAAATTTGATAAACTCACAAAGGCAATGGAAGATACCAGACTGAAATTATTTGAACTGGAAAACAAGCTGCAGCAGGCAGAAAATGTATCAACTGATGCTGGAGAAAGCGTAGAGGCAAAGAAGCGTGCAGATCAGATTATCAAGAATGCTGAGGCAACTGCCGCTGATATCATTGCAAAGGCAAAGGCTCAGAGCGAGAAGCTTGAGAGTTCTGCAAAGCCAAAGGCAGAAGCACCAAAGGTTGAGCCAGAACCGGTAAAGGAGTCTGCATCATCTAAGTTCTTCAAGAAAGCAGACGAGGATGTACATACCGCTGCAACAAGCAACGATGATGACGATGAGATCTTTGTTGGTGAAATCGAAGATGCAAGAAAACCAGATCGCATGATGATCGGAGATGGCGAAGAAGAGGACGAGGGCTTCGAATTCTTATAAGATTAAGCCAGATCGGAGTTGTCGTAACAACGACAACTCCTTATTTTTTGACAGGAGAACATTATGTTTGCATATATCAAAGGAACGGTAACCGAGATTGGAACCGATGAAATCATCGTAGAAACCGGCGGAATCGGATTTTCGGTATTTACATCCCCACAGGATTCTGCCAGATTGACAAAAAATCAACAGGCAACGATCTACACCCATTTAAATGTGCGGGAAGATGATATGAGTCTGTTTGGATTTCTGACCAAAGAGGAACGGTCTGTGTTCCGTATGCTGATCAATATCAGCGGAGTGGGACCGAAAAGTGCGCTTTCTATCCTGTCATGCCTGTCGGTTGATGAACTGCGTATGGCAGTGTTATCGGATGATTATAAGGCGATTGCAAAGGCGAACGGAATCGGTTCGAAGACAGCCCAGCGATTAGTCATTGAGCTGCGCGATAAATTTCATCTGGAAGATGTTCTGGGAGAATACGACGAATCTTCTCCAGCGACATCCGCACCGGAGGATATTGTATCCGAGACAGCGATGGCATTGAGCAGTCTTGGCTATTCCAACGTGGAAGCTTTGCGTGCAATCAAGAAGGTTCCGGACAGCGAATCCATGACCGTAGAACAATTATTAAAGGCTGCATTAAAGCATATTATTTAGACATTGGAGAAAAAGATGGAACGAATCATTCAAGCGGATATTATTCCGGAAGATGATAAAATCGAACAGGGACTGCGACCAAGTCATCTGTCTGAGTATATTGGACAGGAGAAGGCAAAGAAGAATCTTCATGTCTTCATCGAAGCTGCAAAAAAACGTGGCGAGCCGCTCGATCATGTGCTGTTGTATGGCCCTCCAGGACTCGGCAAAACGACACTGGCATCGATTGTAGCGACTGAGATGGGAGTCAATCTGAAGATCACATCCGGTCCGGCGATTGACAAACCGGGCGATCTGGCTGCAATCTTAAACAATCTGTCCGAAAATGATGTTTTATTTATTGACGAGATTCACCGGCTGAACAAGCAGGTGGAAGAGGTATTGTACCCAGCGATGGAAGATTTTTCAATTGATATTGTGATCGGCAAAGGCGCCGGTGCCCGTTCAATCCGGCTGGATCTTCCGAAATTCACGCTGATTGGTGCAACCACACGTGCCGGTATGTTGACCGCTCCGCTGCGTGACCGTTTCGGTGTTGTAAATCGGCTGGAATTTTACAATGTAACGGAACTGATGCAGATCATTCTCCGGTCTGCGGCAGTGCTTGGTGTCAACATCGACGATGAGGGTGCTTTGGAGATTGCCAAGCGTTCCCGTGGTACACCGCGACTTGCCAATCGTCTGTTGAAGCGGGTGCGTGATTTTGCTCAGGTGGAAGGCGATGGTGCGATTGATTACGATGTCGCCAAAACCGCGCTTGATCGTCTGGAGGTAGACTCTATGGGACTGGATAATACCGACCGTAATATCTTAGAGACGATGATCCACAAATTCGGTGGCGGGCCGGTTGGTCTGGATACTTTAGCAGCAGCCATCGGCGAAGATTCTGGCACACTGGAAGAGGTATATGAACCATATTTAATAAAAAATGGCTTTATAAATCGGACGCCGCGTGGTAGAATTGTTACGGAACATTGTTACAGACATTTTGGATTGGAAAATCTGATAGAATAACAAAGGAGATTTTGTATTATGGCAAACAAAGTAGATATCCCGGTAGTAATCAATGGGAAAGTATATACATTAAGCGGATATGAAGGGGAAGATTATCTTCAAAATGTTGCAACTTATATCAACGGTAAGATTGCAGAATGCAAGACTTCCGACCAGTATCGCCGTATGAATACCGAATATCAGGGCATTCTGCTTGCGCTGAATATCGCAGATGATTATTTCAAAGCGAAGAATCAGGCAGATTCTATGGTGACAGAGGACAGCAACAAGGAGCAGCAGTTGTACGATCTGCGTCATGAGGTGATCGAGTCCCAGATCAAGCTGGAAAGCTCCGCACGTATGATTGAGGAATACAAAGAGCAGATCAATGCATTACAAAGAAAGATTATTCAGTTAGAGGCAGAGAAAAACCGCAATGAATAATAAGCATTCCAAAATTGAAGTACTCGCACCCTGTGGTGACTACGATATTTTAATTGCCGCTGTACATGCAGGCGCAGATGCCTGCTATATTGGCGGCAATTCTTTTGGTGCAAGAGCGTATGCGACAAACTTCGATGAAGAAACGATAAAGAAAGCTGTTTCCTACGCGCATTTACATGGGGTGAAAGTCTATCTGACCGTCAACACCCTGTTAAAGCAGGAGGAGCTTCCTGCGTTATATGAATACATTCGGCCATTTTACGAGATTGGCGGTGACGCCCTGATCATTCAGGATCTTGGCGTTTTTTCTTATGTCCGGGAACAATTTCCCGATATTGCAATCCATTGCAGCACACAAATGAATATTACATCCCGGTATGGAGCAGAATTTATGAAACAGCAGGGTGCCACCCGTGTTGTGACCGCGCGCGAAATGTCACTGGCAGAAATCCACGCGATCAAAGAGTATGTCGATATTGAGGTTGAGACATTTGTGCACGGTGCGATGTGTTACTCGTACAGCGGACAGTGCCTGATGAGCTCGCTTGCAGGTGGAAGAAGCGGAAACCGGGGGCGCTGCGCACAGCCATGCCGGAAATGCTACGACAAAGGCTATCTGTTATCTATGAAAGATATGTGTGCCCTTTCACTGATTCCGAAGCTGATAGATGCCGGAATTGATTCGTTAAAAATCGAGGGACGGATGAAGAATGCTTACTATGTTGCATCGACAGTACACGCTTACCGGACGATCGTAGATGATTGCCTGCAGGGAAAATTTGACCCGAAAAAAGCAGAGTCACTTACCTTTGAGCTTGCCAATATATATAACCGTGGTGGTTTCTCGGATGGATATTTCTTCCGACACAATGGTGCAGAAATGATATCAAAGAATCGCCCGAACAACCAAGGCGTGGCAGTCGGAAGCCTAGAACGTATCGAAAATGGAACGATCACACTTCGCCTTACAGAAGCTGTATACCGGCAGGATGTACTGGAGCTGGCAACAAAAACCGGTGAGGCTGTGGAGATTACATCCTCGAAAGATGGAATGCCCAGACAGCATCTGACTCTGAATTGCCCGAAGACAAAGCTTCTGCAAAAAGAGCAGACCGTCTACCGTACCAAATGCCCGAAGATCTTACAGCATGTGCAGGACGATTATATTGACTCTTATAAGAATCTTCCGATTTCTGTCTCTGTTACAGCCCGAATCGGAGCACCGCTGACCGCGACTGTAACCTATGAGCTTGATAACCAGACTTACTCTGCAGCCTGTACGGATATGATCGTGGAGAAAAGCAAGCAAGGAGAAACCTCGATAGAGGCAGTCCAAAAGCCGTTGGCACAGCTTGGCAATACAGAATACGAATTAGCTTCATTCACCTGTGATCTGGATACCCGTGCGTTCCTGCCAAATGGTGTGTTAAAAAACCTCCGCCGGGCATTGCTTGCTGCTTTGGAAACAGAGATTGCCAAGGCACACGCACGTGTCGCTGGAGAACAACTATCGTGGGATACCGTGTATGAGACTCTGATGTCACAGACCCCTGCAAATATATCCAATTCAAAAAGCCCGAAATGTGCACAGATGATTTTCAGTGCTGCAACGACAGAACAGCTTCGTATCATCTTAGAAGAACTTCCGCACATAGAGTCTCCGGTAACAGGCATTACGGTGCCGCTTGCGCTATACAACCAGTGCACGGATGTGGTATCAGATTCCATCCGATTATACGCGGAGCTGCCGCCTGTGATTCATGACCAGTTCTGCGTCGATTTGCAAGAATCTGGAATCCGTGGTATATATATTAGAAATATTGACGCACTGGCAATGCTTGCCAGTCAGAAGCTGCCGGAAGATTGCGCAATTTTATGTGACGCAAGCCTTTATTGCTACAATCGTCTGGCACATGCATTTATCCGGCAGTTCTTTGCATACGCAGACATTGCATTTCTGACTCCACGGGAATTAAAGCTTGAGGAGCTTGCCCCACTTGCGGAGGAACCGCTTTGTCTCACGTTATATGAGTATCAACCGGTTATGCTGACTGCGAATTGCCTGCAAAGGACAAAATACGGCTGCAAAAAAGAGCCGGATACCCTGACTGTAACAGACGAGATGGGAAATCGTTTTTATGCAAGAACCTACTGTGATGACTGCTATAATATCATCTACAACAAGGTACCGTATTCTATATTGGATAAATATAAAGAGCCTGCTTTTTCCAGCCTGCATCCGCAGGGATATCTGATTCGTTTCACGATAGAAAACGATAAACAGATCCGTAAGATTCTGCAGATATTATCCGGAAAGTCTTGTGATTCCTATGAAAAAACAGGTGGACATTTATATCGAGGTGTATTGTAATGATCAACATTATTTGTGAAGTATCAAAGTATCTCGTTTTGCTTTTCATGGTACTTTATACCGTCAAATGTTTTTCGGTACTATCATCGAAAAACGAAGAGCAGAAGCGTAAAAAACTAAACAAACAGATCGGATATGTATTTGTGATCCATTTCTTATGTTATCTGATCCTGTATCTGCGGCTGGGGCAGTTGAAGATCCTGATCTTTTATGTTGCACAGATTTTTGTCGCCATCTTGTATATGGTGCTTTACCACAGCATCTATAAGGATTCGTCCAGATTGCTGACAAACAATGCATCGTTTTTGCTGTTAATCGGCTATATTATGCTCACACGTTTGAATTTTAATCTGGCAGTGAAGCAGTTCATCTTTGCCACCGTCGGTCTAATCGTAACTGCATTTATTCCATATATCATGTTGAAATGGAAAAAGATGAAGGATTGCGGCGTGTTGTATGGCGTGATTGGTCTGTTGTTCCTGCTCACAGTATTTATTCCGGGACTCGGAAGCGAAAAATATGGTTCAAGAAACTGGATCAATATCGGGCATCTGTCCGTACAGCCAATGGAGTTTGTAAAGATATTATTTGTATTCTTTGTAGCATCCATGCTTGTAAAGGCAAGCACGTTCAAAGAGCTTTTTGTAAATGCGCTGATCTCCGCAGCATTTATGGGTGTGCTTGTGTTAGAGAAGGACTTAGGTGCAGCAGTGATCTTCTACATAACCTACGTTTTGATGGTGTATGTTGCAACTTCACGTCCGGTCTTTCTGGTCGGTGGAATCTCGCTTGGTGCAGGTGCCGTCATGCTAGGCTATGCACTGTTTAAAAATTCGCTGTTCCAGCATGTTATGGTGCGAGTCCATGCATGGCAAAATCCGTTTGCAGATATCGACGGAGGCGGTTATCAGCTGTCCCAGTCGCTTTTCGCAATCGGAACGGGCGGATATGCAGGTTCTGGACTGACACAGGGAGCGGCTGGTAGTATTCCGGTCAGCGAAAGCGATTTTATCTTTTCGGCAATCTGCGAGGAACTTGGTGTAATCTTCGGACTTGCAATGATCCTTGTAATCGTGAGCATCTTCCTTTCCTTTGCCAATGTGGCAATGAAATGTAAGGAGCCATTTTATAAATATGTCGCACTTGGATTTTCAAGCATCTATATTGTGCAGTGCTTCTTAAATCTCGGTGGTGTGACAAAATTCATTCCTTCCACAGGTGTGACACTTCCGCTTGTCAGTTATGGTGTCAGTTCGGTATTAAGTACCCTTATCATATTTGCGATTGTGCAAGGGGTATATGTAATAAGTAGTAGTGAGGCAGTGAAGTATGAAAGAGAAAAAGAAAAAGCAAGACAGAAGCTCCGCGAACAGGAGTCAGCCGTTAACACCGGAAGAAGAACTGATCGCGAAAGAAAAACAACGAATTAAAAAGAACAAGATCAAGAACCGTCCCATCGTTGTCATAACCTATCTGATGGTAACGGTGTTTGTTGGCATGATCGCATATGTGATCTATTTCATGCAGTTCAAGGCTGAGACGGTGATTGCAAACTCCCGGAATGTACGACAGGATTCCTTTGCCAGAACAGTAGAGCGGGGCGATATTATCACGAGCGATGGTGTTGTGATTGCGACAAGCGAGACCGACGAAGAGGGAAACACGAACCGTTCTTATCCATACAGCAACATGTTCTCGCATCTGGTTGGCTATGACGAATATGGTAAAGCAGGTCTGGAACTTGCCGGGAATTTCTATATGCTGCGGTCACACATCAATATCTTTGAACGTGTTTACCGCGAATTAAAGGAAGAGAAAAACCGTGGTGACAATGTTATCACGACCGTGGATTATGATCTGCAGGCAGCCGCTTACAATGCGCTCGGAAGCTGTAAGGGTGCCGTAATCGCGATCGAGCCATCTACCGGAAAGATTTTATGTATGTTGTCAAAGCCGGACTATGATCCAAACGATATTGAAAATGTCTGGAGTTATCTGCAGACCGAAGAAGGATCAGAGAGTACGATCCTGTTAAATCGTGCAACGCAGGGACTCTATGCACCGGGTTCTACCTTCAAGGTGGTATCCCTGCTGGAATTCATGCATGAGAATCCAACAACCTACAACAGCTATCAGTTCCACTGTGATGGCAATTCCATTTTCGCAGGTGTTGGAATCCGTTGTAGCAACAACAAAGCTCACGGCGACCTGTCGCTTGCAGATGCACTTGCTTATTCCTGCAACGTCAGTTTTGCAACGATCGGAGAGACATTAGATAAGGGTTCGTATCGTTCCACAGCCGAGGAGCTGTTGTTTAACAAAGATCTGCCATATGATGGCACCTATAACTCCTCGCAGTTCCAGATTACCGCGGACTCACCGGATGATGCGATTCCACAGACTGTCATCGGACAGGGAGATACGAAAATCACACCGCTTCACAATGCGATGATTATGTCCGCGATTGCGAACGACGGTGTTCTGATGAAGCCGTACACGATTGACTCGATTGAAAATGACGACGGTGCCAAGATCAAAACCTTCCGGTCAAAAGAAGCGGGTACCCTGATGACCGCAGATGAAGCCAACATCCTGACAGACTATATGAAAGGTGTCTGTGAATATGGTACCGGTTCCGGATATTTCTCCGGACTTTCTTACTCCGTTGCCGGAAAGACTGGTACGGCAGAATTCGACAACGAAGGAAACTGTAATTCATGGTTTGTTGGTTTTTCCAACCCAGATAATCCGGACATTGTAGTCTGTGCAATTACCGAACAGTCCAACGTGACTGGCATCACAGGTGCATGGGTTGCCAGACAGGTATTTGATGCATATTACAGTAAATAGTTTACCTTGCGACATGCCATAGAATCTGCTATAATAAATTCAATTTTGGGACACACCAATGGAAAAAGCAGGAGGAATTGCAATGATTGAAGCAACAAGCTGTGGTGGTGTGGTAATCTTTCGAGGAAAAATCCTGTTATTGTATAAGAATTACAGGAATAAATACGAAGGCTGGGTTCTTCCGAAGGGAACAGTTGAAGAGGGCGAACAGCACAATGAAACTGCACTTCGGGAAGTAAAGGAAGAAACCGGCGTGAGCGCTCAGATTATCAAATACGTTGGAAAAAGCAACTATACGTTTAACACCTCTTATGATGTCGTTAACAAGGATGTACACTGGTATCTGATGATGGCGGACAGCTATTACAGCAAGCCGCAACGGGAAGAATATTTTATGGATTCCGGATATTACAAATATCATGAGGCGTACCATCTGTTAAAATTTCCGAACGAAAAGCAGATATTAGATCAGGCGTACGAGGAATATACTGCTTTGAAGCAGAATAATCTATGGGGAAGCAAAAAATATTTTTAATGAGCTATGAAAAAGAAAAAACGTATCGTATATAATTTATGTCTGGCTGTATTGATCTGTATTTTCCTTGGTTCTGCAGGGTATCTTGCCTATTATTTTCTGCAGAGCAAGAAAAGCGAAGATCAGTTTCAGGAGCTGGAAGCTATGATTGATACCCCGATCGGAGAAGAGGAGATTGTCTACGTGGCAACCGCTGGCGATGCAGAGCCGGGATTGGAATTCGTAGATATCAATGGCACACGTGTCCAGAAATCCTTCGCCTCCCTGTATCGTAAAAATCAGGATTTCATCGGTTGGTTATCCATCGAGGATACAAATATTGATTATCCGGTTATGCAGACACCGGAGGGCGAAGAGTATTATATCCATCGAGATTTCTATGGCGAATACAGTAGTGCAGGTACCTTGTTTGTCGATCTTGATAGCGATGTGCAGAAGCCTTCGGACAATATTTTAATATACGGACACAATATGAAAACCGGAAAGATGTTTCATGACCTGCTGAAATATGAAGATGAAGCATTTTATAAGAATCATAAATACATTCAGTTTGATACCATTTATGGGAATGGAACGTATGAGGTGATTGCCGCTTTCCGTACCCACATACTGGCAGAAGGAGAAGAGGGATTCCGTTATTATCAGTTTTTCAATGCGGAAGACGAAGCTGCGTTTAACCAGTATGTATCCGGCTGTAAAGCATTGACCGGATATACGATTGAAACCGGAGCATCTTATGGAGATTCGCTGCTTACATTATCGACTTGTGCGTATCATACAGACAACGGAAGATTTGTTGTCGTTGCAAAGAAACTGACTCCTTGATTCTATAGAAACAGGCAATCAGAAACTATATTTTATTATTGACAAGTAAAATGTTCTATGATATAGTATCAACTGTTCCGCCGGTGTGTCGGAATTGGCAGACGAGGCAGACTCAAAATCTGTTGATGGCAACATCGTGCGGGTTCAAGTCCCGCCACCGGCATTGAATGAAAATGCGAGAGTCCTTAATTATTAAGGATTCCCGCATTTTTTTGCCATAAATATGGCAGGTGTGCAAAAAGTGTGCACTATTTTAAGTATCATCCAAGCCGGATCATTTCTTTGCGCAGCCGACGGATGATTTTCTTCTCCAGTCTCGAAATATACGACTGTGAGATTCCAAGCAGATCTGCAACCTCCTTTTGCGTCATTTCCTCATCATCATGGCCAATCCCATATCGAAGCTCGATGATCGTGCGTTCCCGGTCACTTAAAATGTCCATTGCCTGTTCCAACAGGTTCAGATCAACTTCATCCTCAATATCCTTGTACACCAGATCTTCCTCTGTGCCAAGAATATCGGAGAGCAGCAGTTCATTTCCATCCCAGTCCACATTCAGTGGTTCATCAATAGAAACCTCCGTTTTAATACGGGAATTGCGGCGCAGATGCATCAAAATTTCATTCTCGATGCAGCGGCTGGCATAGGTTGCCAGTTTGATATTTTTGTCCGACTTGAAGGTGTTAATCGCTTTGATCAGTCCGATCGTGCCGATCGAGATCAGATCCTCCACACCCACGCCGGTGTTATCGAATTTCTTTGCTATGTAAACGACCAGACGCAAATTGTGTTCGATCAACGTCTGTCTTGCCTCTAAAACATCATCATCCAGATGCGTCAAGAGCAAGGTTTCCTCCTCCGTGGTGAGCGGTGCTGGAAGAATCTCCGCACCTCCGATATAATGCACTTCATTTTTTGGAAATAAAAGATAATTCGCTATGCTCTTGATATTGAAACGAATCATGTTGTTGCTGACGATGCTAATCATGTTGGTTCCTCCTTCTTAGGTTGTAATTTTTCATGTAGTAATACGTCATATCGGTTTTCAAAGAAGATTTCCCGGCTGATTCCTGCTGTAACTGCATAGAATGTCGTGTGCGATTCGGTATATACCAGCTTCGGAATCGTAATTGCCGGCATCAGTGAAAACCGGTTTCCTATAGTATGGTAAGGAATCGGGAAAAACGTGATTTCTCCAGATTCGTTCATTTGTAAATACGGAAATTCTCCAGTTTTATGATAGTGTTCGAGTTGTGTATAGCTTTGCTCAGACAGAAGTTCTTTCAAAAGACGATAGTTTATAAGAATCGCCGGTTGCTTTGTATATGGATTCTGAAGCTGGTTCCCGGTATCCATAAAGGCACTGGCACGAAGCGTCCGTGCCGGAAATGCAAGCTCTACTGCATAGGTGTGGGCCTGTAAATGCGCCCTGTCATAGATTCGCCGGACAATCCGGCATGCCAATACCGAAGCGATACAAGCCAGATAAAATCCGGGAGAGTGGAACGCTGCGCCGTTCCTTATGTAAAATAATTGCAGCATTCCAGCCAGCCAGATACAACTGGCAAGCACGACCAGTATCGTTTTCCACATTGGAATCGAATATGGCGCGTGTTTTGTAAGAAAATGTGTCATAAAAAAGTAGCTTGTGGCATATAATATATAATAGAGAGTACATAAAGATATCGTTATCAAAAAAATACCTGTCGAGAAAGCTGCCATAAAAATTGTCCACATACATGTGCGGAGGTTTTTTATGGGCTGCCCAAGTATTGTCTGTATCATACAGAGCAATGTTACATTCACAAGACAGTGATACAGAAACAATACATCGGCATAGACAACATAGGTCATGTTCACCTCCTTTAATCGTTCCACCGTATTATATATAATTCCACTTGAAATAAATGTCATATTTCGTATTCTGATTTCGTAAAATTCCAGGTGTTTTCGACAACGCAATTCGACCAATTACAGACAATGGGAGAGAATTATGGATGAATCTGTCTATTCTACCGAAAAAATCAGTACCGGGCTGGCACTGTCTTTCGAAACAAGCAGCACGCCCGGACGCCAGTATACTGTTTTGATCCGGTATCTTGGAGCCTTTGAATCTTTGCAGGAGATTGCCAACGTTCCATTGGTTCCTCTGTTGAATCAATTTGCGGTTGGCACAGTTCCAGAAGAGGCAATTCTTCGTCTGGCGTACTTCCCGGAGGTTTTATATATAGATCTGACACGACAGATGGAGTACGAGCAGGCAGTACAGGCAGAAAACCGGATCGTGGCATGCTTTCCGATGTATGACGAACAGGAAAGTCCTCTGCGCGGCAGTGGTATCCTGATTGGAATCGTAGATTCCGGACTGGAGCTTACGCATCCTGCATTGATTGCCCAAGACGGCAAAAGCCGGATTGCCGCTTACTGGGATCAGGCACAGACCGGTAATCCACCCGAACCATATGGGTTTGGTACGGAATATTCTGCGAACCAGATTCAATCTATTGTTTCAGAAAACACGGATCACCGCCGTTATGATACAAGCGGACATGGAACCGCAGTTGCAAGTATCCTGACGACATTAAGTCCCGATGCTTCTCTGATTGGCGTTGCCGCCTTTCCAAACACCGCCGCTTTTTTATGTGCGGTTGATTATATTATCCGTTATGCGATGCAACAGCGTCTCCCACTTGTTTTAAATCTAAGCTATGGCAACAATTACGGCGATCACTATGGAAATGCAATTGTAGAGCAGTATCTGGATGCCCTGCGCGCAAACGGAAAGCTCACAATTGTAGCCGGAATGGGAAACGAGGGAAATACCGGGCGTCACAGGCATATCGAAGGAACCGGCAATCAGACAGTCGGTATCCTCGTCGGAGAAGGACTTACCACATTTTCCTTACAGCTCTGGTTCGCGCCGACAACCGCCTTTTTGTTTCGCGTTCAATCTCCCGACGGGCAGGAAACTGCCTATTTGTCCTCGGTGGATACAGGCGGATTTTTCTCCTTTTTGCTTGGAACCGCCCAGATCTCTATACAAATCGGACAGCCAACACCATTTAACACAAGGCGGGAAATCTACCTTGTATTTCAAGGAGATCCCATTTCTTATGGGTATTGGAGCCTTTCCATCCAGCCATATTTTAATCAGACCTATCAGATTGATGCATGGCTGCCGGTCGCTTCCTCGACACAGGCAATTGTAGAATTTGAAATTCCAACCACAGAACTATCCCTGACAATCCCTGCCTCCGCATCCAATGTAATCAGCGTCGGTGCCTATAATGAGGCACAGCTCAATGTGACACCTTTTTCAGGAAAGGGAAGTGCTGCGATACAAAAGCCGGATCTGGTCGCCCCTGGTGTCGATATTCTCGTTGCCAACGCTGGCGGTGGATACCGGCTGGCAAGCGGCACCTCGTTTGCAACACCGTTTGTTGCCTCTGCCGCAGCCAATCTCATGCAGTGGGGCATCACAGATGGCAACGATCCTTTTTTATATGGTGCCCGTGTAAAAGCGTATCTGATTAACGCGGCACGTACCTTGCCCGGCACCAACCAGATTCCAAATCCTTCCGAGGGGTGGGGGAGGTTATGTGCCAATGCCAGCGTCCCAAGAGGCAATCCACCGATTCTGCCTTAGATTTCCGGTGTCGACGATTCCCGGAATCTGTGCTATGATAGATTTCAGTGTAATTAAATGAAAAACAGAAGAAAAGTGAGGACGTTTCGATGTCAGAAACAACCACAGAAAAAAAGCATATAACGATTGGTATATTAGCCCATGTCGATGCCGGAAAAACAACGCTTTCCGAGGAACTGCTCTACGAGACTGGTGTCCGAAAGCAGGCTGGACGTGTCGATAATGGGGACACCTTACTCGATCACGACGAGATGGAGCGAAGCCGGGGCATTACAATCTTTTCCAAGCAGGCAGAGCTTGCAACGCTCAAGACTGATATCACTCTGCTAGATACACCCGGTCATGTGGACTTTACTGCCGAGATGGAACGCACCTTGCAGGTGCTTGACTATGCCATCCTTGTGATCAGTGCATCTGACCGAATCCAGGCACATACAAAAACCGTCTGGCGATTGCTAAATGAGTATCAGATCCCGGTGTTATTATTCGTCAATAAAATGGAACAGCCTGACAATCTCCAGTCTGAGATTTTAGCTGAATTGCAGGACTTTTCCGATAAGATTGTTGCATTTTCCTGCTATGAGCAGGGTATGGCTCGTGCACCGGAGGATTTCTACGAATCCATTGCGATGGCATCGGGAGATGAAACAATTTTAAATACTTATATGGAACAGGGAACGATTTCTGATGCCTGTATCCAGACTATGATCCGGCACCGGCAGATCGTCCCATGTTATTTTGGAAGTGCACTAAAAGGAATTGGCGTGGATGCGCTCTTAAACGGTCTGGATACCTATACGACCGATGCTTACCAGAATCTAACCAGCGCACCATTTGGTGCCCGCGTCTATAAGATTACCCGCGACGAAAAAGGAAATCGCCTTGCGCATATCAAGGTGATGCAGGGAACCTTATCTGTCCGGGATACCGTCGGGGAAGAGAAGGTTACACAGCTCCGAATCTATAACGGCGAACATTATCAGACCGTTTCAACTATAACCGCAGGACATATCTGCAGTATTACCGGGTTAGAAACGGTACAGGCAGGGGATGGCATCGGTGATTACAGTGATAACCCGATGGCATGCATTGAGCCGGTGATTTCCTATACGATCACCTTTGATGAAGCTGTCAGTACACGTTTGATGTATACAAAAATAAAAGATCTCGATGAAGAGCTTCCAGAGCTGCATTTGTCATGGGATGAGCCGACCGAGACTATCCAGATCATGCTGATGGGACCGGTTCAGATTGAGATTCTAACACAACTGATCAAAAACCGCTGTGGTGTTGTGCCAACTTTTGACAGCGGTAAGATCCTATATAAAGAAACGATCGCCCAGCCGGTGATCGGCGTCGGACATTTTGAACCACTGCGTCATTATGCAGAGGCACATATCCGTATTGAACCGGCAGAACGTGGAAGCGGCGTGGATGCATCCCTTGACTGCAGCGAAGATATCCTTGCCAAAAACTGGCAGCGCCTGATCTATACCCATCTGTTGGAACGGACGCACCGTGGCACAAAGATCGGTGCACCCTTAACGGATGTACATTTCACTGTAATAAACGGACGTGCCCACACGAAACATACCGAGGGCGGAGATTTCCGTCAGGCAACTTACCGTGCAGTGCGGCAGGGGCTGATGGAAGCTGGTACGATCATTCTGGAACCGGAATATGATTTTACGCTGGAAATCCCAGCATCAATGATTGGACACGCGATGACAGATCTGCAATCTATGTATGCAGTCATGGAGGCACCGGAACAGCTTGGCGACCGTGCAATCATACGCGGACACGGACCAGTTGCAACGTTACGGGATTACCAGCTTCATGTACGCGCATTTACGAAAGGGCAGGGCGAGTTTCAGGTAAGCTTCCGCGGCTACATGCCGTGTCACAACGAGGAAGAGGTCATACAAGCGCATCCATATGATCCAGAGGCGGATTTGCGCAACCCAACCTCGTCTGTATTCTGTGCACACGGTTCCGGTTTCCTTGTCCCGTGGGATCAGGTAAAAGCATATATGCATGTCAGTGATGCAACGGACTCTGAGCAGGAACAGGCAGAATATACTGTTCACAGCCGGGAAAGCTTTGATTATTCGATTGGCTTAGATGAAATTGATGCGATTTTGTCCGGGCAGACTGCAAACCAGAATGCGAAAAAACAGATCTATAAAAAGAAGATTGTGCGGCACACAGAGACTTACACAGGAAAAGCATCCAAGGCAATCGTCACGCCAAAAGAAAAGCGCCTGATCGTAGATGGCTACAATGTTATTTTTGCATGGGAATCCCTGACGGAGCTTGCAAAAACGAATCTCGATGCGGCAAAGGATAAGCTCATTTCCCTGTTATCAAATTACCAGGGAATCACCGGTGTCAAAACCCTGCTTGTCTTTGACGGCTATAAGGTAAAGGGCAATCATGGCAGTACGACCGTGCAGGAGGATATCGAGATCGTGCACACAAAGGAAAATCAGACTGCCGATCAGTTTATCGAAGCCTATACACATGAACATGAAGGGACGTATCAGATGACGGTTGCCACCTCGGATGGGCTGATCCAGACGATTACCCGCGGTGCCGGCTGTCAGATTATTTCCTCCAGAGAGCTTTATTCTGCGATGGAAGCAGCCGCAAAAGAGCTGCGGGAAATGTATGATATCAAATAGAACATAACTGTACCTGTAAATGATGAATTTATGGGTGCAGTTATTTGTATTTATAGGAAATCTATGCTATAATCTGAATAATTATGACTAGAATAGATATAGTTTGACTTATCAGGAGGTTTCAATGAGAGAATATACAACACAGATGGATGCAGCCAGAAAGGGCATTATCACTCCGGAACTTACAAAAGTTGCTGAAAAAGAACATATGCGGGAGGATGAATTACTCCCACTTGTAGCAGAGGGAAAAGTTGTCATTCCGGCAAATAAATTACACACCTGTCTGAATCCAGAAGGAATCGGGTCCATGCTTCAGACGAAGATCAACGTCAATCTCGGCATCTCCAGAGATTGCAAGGATTACGATATTGAGATGAAGAAAGTCATGGAAGCTGTCAATCTCGGTGCACACGCCATTATGGATCTGTCTTCCCACGGAAATACAGAACCGTTCCGTAAGAAGCTGATTGCTGAATGTCCGGTTATGGTTGGTACCGTACCAATCTATGATTCAGTGATTCATTACCAGCGCGATCTTGCAACACTGACCGCGAAGGATTTTATTGATGTGGTACGTCTGCACGCAGAAAATGGTGTGGATTTCGTAACACTGCACTGTGGCATCACAAGAAAGACGATCGACCAGATCAAGAAGCACAAACGGAAGATGAACATTGTATCCCGTGGTGGCTCCCTCGTCTTTGCATGGATGACAATGACCGGAGAAGAGAATCCATTTTACGAATATTACGATGAAATCTTAGATATCTGTGCTGAGTACGATGTAACCGTTTCCCTTGGAGACGCCTGTCGACCGGGCTGTCTTGCCGACGCAACCGATGTCTGCCAGATTGAAGAACTCGTACGACTCGGGGAACTTACCAAGCGTGCGTGGGAGAAGAATGTACAGGTTATGGTCGAGGGGCCAGGACATGTGCCAATGGATCAGATTGCAGCCAACATGAAGGTGCAGCAGACGATCTGTATGGGTGCTCCATTCTATGTACTTGGTCCTCTGGTAACGGATATTGCACCGGGCTATGATCATATTACTGCCGCTATCGGTGGTGCGATCGCCGCACAGGCAGGTGCCGCGTTCTTATGCTATGTAACACCTGCAGAGCATCTGGCATTGCCAAATGTCGACGATGTCAAACAGGGAATCATCGCATCGAAGATTGCCGCACATGCAGCCGATATCGCAAAGGGCGTGCGCGGAGCACGTGACATCGATGATAAGATGGCAGATGCCCGTCGTGTATTAGACTGGGACAAGCAGTGGGAATGCGCTTTAGATCCCGAAACCGCAAAAGCCATCCGCGCAGACAGAAGTCCGGAGCATGAAGATACATGTTCGATGTGTGGAAAGTTCTGTGCTGTACGAAGCATGAATAAAGCGTTAGCAGGAGAATACATTGACATCTTATAAAAAATGGGAGGGTACTTATGGAAAAAAACGAAGTTTGGGAAAACATTAAGAAATATGCAAAAGTATTTTTTCAGGGTGTAGGATTATTTTTTGCATATATCTTTCACTACATTGCAGTATTTGCGAAGTTTATCTATAAGCATTTGAAAAAGCTGTTCCGCAGACTTTACAAGATCATCCGCAGACATATTCGCAGAGTGAAAAAACATATAAAAGCCGGCGATTACAGCTTACTGTTTTATACCGTGCTTGGGGGTGTAATCTTTATTGTATTGCTGGTTTTACTGATTCACGGAATCTCTGGCAAGAAGAAGACTTCCACCGCTACAACGACGGAAGCAGCCAGCGAAGCTTCCACAACGGAAGAAGTTGATCCACAGGCTGTTCTACGCGAGCAGGCGACGTATATCTACCAGAATAATCCAGATTACCTGATGCTTGTCAACGATACAAACCCAATTCCGGATGGATATACCTTTGAACAACATACTCTGAACAGTGGTTATATCGTAGATGAACGCATCTACAACGATCTGCTTGCAATGCTGGAAGCATGTAACGCTGCCGGAAGTGAGTATACGATCAAGGGTGGCTATATCAGCGCCGATACCGAAGGCAGTGGGGAATATGCAACCGGTCTTGCATTCGACGTAACAGCGCATGATGTTGCAGAGTTAGACCCTGCTGTTGTATCACAGCTTCCAACAAACCAGTGGCTGATGCAGAATTGTTCTTCCTTCGGCTTCATCGTCCGTTATCCAGAAGGTAAGGAAAGCATTACCGGACATAATTTTGAGCCATGGCATTTCCGCTATGTCGGAAGAGATGCGGCTGTCTTTATGACGACGAACAACCTGACATTAGAAGAGTTCTACACTTTGGTAAATGGTGGTTCCGTATCCACAGCCACAGCAACCTCTGCCACACCGGCAGTTGATCCAACCGCTGTGACAGCCGAAGATCCTAGTGCAACAACAGAAGCTACAACGGAAGCAACAACCGAAAATCCACTGGATATTTTAAATTAGAAATAGAAAGATAGAAAGTATATGAGTAAACCAGATAAACATATGAAAAAAGGACCATACGAACGGGAGATGGCGCGCCGCAGACGGGAACGAAAGCGGCGCATCCGTCGTTTCCACCTGATCTGTCTTGGCGTCATGCTCCTTGCATTTATTATTGTGTGTGTAAATATATTTTCGCACAAAAAGAGCATCCGCAAGGAAGCGGTTTCTCTCTATGAAGCGGGAAACTATCAGGAAGCTTTGGACAAATTCAAGGAAGCTTATTCGGAGAAACAATGGTTTTCAGACTCCATCAACGTAGATATTCTGCTGTATGAGGCAGACTGCATGATGCAGCTCCAGTTGTTCTCCGATGCGGAGCTGACCTATCTGGATATCCAGAAAAAATACCCGGCTTCCAAGTATGACAAGGAACAGCTTTCCTATCTGTCCGACCTGTCTCATGCGCTTGGCAATTATCAGCGCGGGGATTATGTTTCAACTGTCGCAACTTTCACAAAGGCAGTGGAAAACGGACATAAGGATATCAGTATCTATGCAGCCATCTGTTATGAAAACCAGAAAAGCTATGATAAGATGAAAGAATATCTGGATATCTACGCGAACTATCATGGAATCGATGCATATGTGAATTATAAATATGCATCCTATTATTATGACACCAAAGACTATAATCAGGCATTAACCTATCTGGCACAGGGAGAATCCGCAGGAGACAGTGACTATCTGCAGGAAATCTTATATGCAGAGATCATGTGCTATAAAGAGCTGCAAAACTATACCGAAGCATTTTCACGTGCCACTTCCTATATTGCCAAATATCCGGAAGATCAGAAGGGGCAGGATTTATACGCCTATCTGGATACCCGTGTGAATGTAAATGAAGTTCCTGTCAATGATCGTTATTACCTGTATTCGGAACCGGAGAATTCCAGTGCTTCAGAGTAACAATAATTTGTTTATGTAAACTAAAAAGGATATTCTATGTACGAGAACAAAGAAGAAATTGAAAAGGTCATTCTGTTTGCTGTTGATTTGGATAACGGGGAACAGGTTCCAGCCAATCTGGATGAATTGGAGGAACTGGTAGCAACTGCCGGTGCCGAGACGCTTGGACGCATGATCCAGAACAAAGATTCCATTGAAAAAGCAACTTACCTCGGAAGTGGAAAAGTCGAGGAGCTTCGAGATATGGTGGAGCGCCTTGGCGCAACTGGTGTCGTGTGTGATGACGAATTATCCCCGATCCAGATGAAGAATCTGGAGCAGGAGTTAGATACAAAGGTTATGGACCGGACAATGGTAATCTTAGATATCTTCGCAAAACACGCAACAACCCGCGAAGGTAAGCTTCAGGTAGAACTGGCACAGCTCAAATACCGCAGCAACCGTCTGATCGGTATGGGACAGGTATTGTCCCGTCTCGGTGGTGGTATCGGTACGAGAGGTCCCGGTGAGAAGAAGCTTGAAGTCGACCGCCGTATTATCCGGGAACGGATTGCAAAGCTTTCCAGTGACTTAAAGGATGATATTGCGCATCGCGAGGTGATGCGGAAACAGCGAATGAACAGCCATATTCCGATTGTATCCATTGTTGGCTATACAAATGCCGGAAAATCAACCTTGTTGAATCACCTGACGCAGGCGGGTGTCTTAGAGGAAGATAAGCTGTTTGCAACACTTGATCCTACCTCCCGGAACTATAAGCTTCCAAACGGACAGGAAATTATCCTGACGGACACGGTTGGATTTATCCGCAAGCTGCCACATCATCTGATTGACGCATTCCGTTCTACACTGGAGGAAGCGAAATATGCTGATATTATTCTGCATGTGGTTGATATCTCGAATCCGCAGGCTGATCTGCATATCCTGACTGTCTATGATACATTGCGTGAGTTAGGTGTGAAGGATAAGCCGGTTGTCACATTATTTAATAAGACAGACAAAGTGGACGAACTCCCCGCTGTCAAAGATTTTCAGGCAGATCATACATTATATATTTCTGCCAAGCAGGAGACCGGATTCGAGAAGATTACGGATGTTCTTGCAGAAATCATTAACCAAAGCCGCATTTACATTGAACAGACGATTCCATACGCCAAAGCAGGCGTGATCCAGCAGATCCGCAAAGCAGGCAATCTGTTGGAAGAGGAATACCGCGAGGACGGCATCTTCATCCGTGCGTATGTCGATGCAGGCACGAAAGGGCTACTATAACATGGAATTACCGATTACCTTTGAACAGAATATGCGAACACTTCTGCAGGATGACTATGATTCATATGCAGCTTGTCTTGATCAGCCAATGTATCACGGTATCCGCATCAACACGATGAAGATTTCTGTGGAAGAGTTTTTGAAAATCAATCCATTTCATCTGCGCCCGGTTCCATGGTGCGAAAATGGATTTTATTACGATGACACCTTGGATAAACCATCCAAGCATCCTTATTATTTTGCAGGACTTTACTATATTCAGGAGCCCTCTGCCATGACACCGGCGAATGTACTGCCTGTGGAAGCAGGAGACCGCGTACTTGATATCTGTGCCGCACCGGGCGGCAAATCAACCGAGCTTGCGGCCAAATTACACGGAACCGGCTTGCTTGTATCGAACGATATCAGTGCTTCGCGCGCGAAGGCATTGCTGAAGAACTTAGAAGTCTTTGGCGTGGAGAATGCGCTGATTATCAGTGAAGCACCTTACAAATTAGCTGAGCGTTTTCATGAATATTTTGATAAGATTTTAATTGATGCACCATGCTCTGGAGAGGGCATGTTCCGCAAATCCGTATCTATGATCACTGCATGGGAGAATAACGGCAATCAGCTGTTTGCCGACCTGCAGCGAAGCATCTTAGATCAGGTTGTCACGATGCTTAAGCCAGGCGGCATGCTGCTTTATTCCACCTGTACATTTGCGCCCCTTGAAAATGAGCAGTCCATCGAATATCTGCTTTCGTTGGATGATCGTCTGGAGCTGGTGGATTTCTATCCGTATAAGGGCTTTGATCATGGACATCCAGAATGGGGCAATACCGGAAATGAAACACTGACACGCTGTGCCAGACTCTGGCCACACAAGATTGAAGGTGAAGGGCATTTTGTTTGCCTTGTCAAAAAACAGGGCGAACGGGATAACCGTGCCAATTATGGTGATTACCCGGTCAAGCGTGCAAAGCTCCTGGATTCCGTCACCGAATTTTTATCACATACGACGCACGAATTTCACCCGGAACGGTTTGAGATATCGGGCGATAAACTCTATTACATACCAGAAAGCTTCCCGACAGTCCGCGGACTGCGAATCTTACGATGCGGCATATATGTCGGTGAGATCAAGAAGAACCGCTTCGAACCGAGCCAGTCACTTGCGATGGCTCTCACGAAGGATGAGTTTGATAACTGCCTGAATCTGTCTGCCGATGACACCAAAGTCGTCAAATACTTAAAGGGCGAGACGATTGATTTCGATGATGCATCTGTCAAAAACGGTTATGTATTAGTCTGCGTCGATGGATATCCACTTGGCTTTGGTAAAGCAAACCAAGGTGTATTGAAGAACAAGTATTTACCTGGATGGAGGTTGATGTCATGAAAATAGCAGTGATCACAGGCGCATCTTCCGGTTTGGGAAGAGAGTTTGCCAGACAAATCAACCAGCATTTTGTCACACTTGACGAAATCTGGCTGATCGCACGAAGAGAAGAACGGTTGAATGAATTAAAGGAATCCATGCATGGGGTACATGTACGGACAATTCCGATTGATCTATGTGACCGGGATGCTGTTAGCACTTATGAAAAAATGCTGCAGAAATTTCATCCACAGATCCGCGTACTTATAAATGCTGCCGGATACGGAAAGATGGGCTATGTCGAGCAGATCTCCGAGGAAGATCAGGTGGGAGAAGTTCGTTTAAACTGTGAATCCCTGACACGCATGACAAAAATTTCTCTTCCATATATGGCAAAACATTCCAATATTATCAATATTGCAAGCTCCGCTGCATTTATGCCGCAGCCAAACTTCGCAGTCTATGCTGCAAGTAAATCGTATGTGCTTTCATTCTCCAGAGCGTTGCATCAGGAGCTGAAAAAACATGGTATCACAGTAACAGCGGTTTGTCCGGGGCCTGTCAACACGGAATTTTTTGATATTGCAGAAAGCTATACGAAAACCAAAGGCTATAAGGTGATCTTACGTGCCAATGCGAAGAATGTTGTTGCGCTTGCCCTGAAAGATGCAAAGAAGGGTAAAACCGTTTCTACCTATGGATTTGTCATGAAAGCATTCCGTGTTGCAACGAAAATCGTTCCACATGGCTGGATCGTACCATTTATACACTGACTATCTTAGACAAAGGACAGACATATTCATGAACAAGAAAGAAAAAGGCCAGTATGGCTATATTAACTACTATAAAAAAGGAAAGCTGATCGTGACATTAATCCTTGCGATCATGATTGCCTCGATCATTCTTTCCATGCTGCTTGCATTTGGTGATACCGGACGTGTGGGTATCGTGTTCGCGATTCTTCTCGTTCTGCCATTTGCGAAGTTTCTGATTGCCTACATTATGTGTGCGAAGTTTCAGACAATGCCGCAGGAGATTTATGATGCGGTGCACGGACAGACGGATGAGACAGACATGATCTATGATCTTGTAATCACCCAGACCGAGGGGATGCATTTCTACAATGCCGTCTGTGTGCGGAATGGAAGCGTATACGCGCTTGTGTTAGATAAGCATTTCAAGCAAGACAAAAAAGAATACGAGACATTTATGCAACAGGCACTTGCAAACAGCAAGTACAAATACATTGTTCATCTGTACACAGATGTGAATACGTTTGCAAAGAAGATTCATAGTATCGACGAGCCGAACGATAAAACGAAATTGATTGATAAATACATGCGGGAGCAGATACTGACGTTCTGTGTGTAGCGAGGAGGAAACCGGGTATGCAGGAACTTACCATCACGGACTTGGAAGCCGGACAGCGCTTAAATAAATACATGATGAAATACCTGAATCAGGCACCTTCTTCCTTTATCTACAAGATGCTCCGCAAGAAGAACATCACCCGGAACGGAAAGAAAGCTTCCGGTGATGAGATCTTGGAATGTGGCGATGTGATCAAGGTTTTTCTGGCGGATGAGACGATTGAGAAGTTCCGTGTTGTACAGACATCTAAACAGAAGCCAGATATCACACTCCAGATTCTCTATCAGGATTCGGATATCTTAGCGGTACACAAGCCTGTCGGTGTCTTATCACAGAAAGCGCAAAAGGATGATTACTCCATCAACGAGGCAATCATCGATTACTGCCTTTCCATGCGGATTCTCAACAAGAAACAGTTAGAGACATTCCATCCGTCGATCAGCAACCGCTTAGACCGTAACACTTCCGGCATTATCCTTGCCGGAATCTCGTTAAAGGGCAGCCAGTCCTTAGCCCGTATATTAAAGGGGCATACATGCGAAAAATATTACTACACGCTCGTAGCCGGAGAGATGAAACAGAGCATTCACGAAACAGCCTACATCGTGAAGGATACAAAGAAGAACCAGTCAAAGATCCAGAAAACCGCCATCCCTGGTGCATCAATGATCGAGACTGCATTTACTCCGCTTTGCACGAAAAATGGTTTCACCTTATTGCAGGTACAGCTTTTCACCGGAAAATCGCATCAGATCCGTGCGCATCTGCAATCACTCGGCTATCCGATGGCAGGCGATACGAAATACGGCAATCCGGCGGTAAACCGGAAGCTTCGCGAGCGATACCATCTGAACCATCAGTTACTCCACGCGGGCAGACTTGTATTGCCAGATATCCCGGAAATCACAGATCCGTTGCCGGCAGAATTTCAGAAAGTTGCGGATGGGCTAGAACTCAAATTTCCAACGAGTCACTAAACATCATGGATTGCCAGAGATACAATCCACGAGCATTTACATTTCATAACATAGAATTACAAATAGAAAGCATAACAACATGCCAACATGGAATTCCAGAGGATTGCGCGGTTCCACCTTAGAGGAGCTCGTCAACCTGACCAATGAATTATATACGGAGAAAAACTTAGCGCTCGTGCAGAAAATCCCGACGCCGATCACCCCCGTCAAGATTGATTCGGATAGCGGGCAGATTAAGCTTGCCTATTTCGAGAAGGATTCCACCGTCGACTACATCGGCGTGGTACAGGGCGTTCCGGTCTGTTTCGATGCAAAGGAATGTGCGACAGATACATTTCCGCTTCGGAATATCCATGAACATCAGATAAGCTTCATGCGGGAATTTGAAAAACAACATGGCGTGAGCTTTCTGCTCGTGATGTTTACCGCACGCAACGAATTTTACTACCTGAGGCTATGCGAGTTGGAAACCTATCTTACCCGTGCCGAGCAGGGACATGCAAAGAATTTTAAGTACGAGGAATTAAATCCCGCCTATTTTATAAAGTCACAATCCGGTGCACCGATTCATTACCTGAAGGGGCTGCAGTTGGATTTACAGGAAAGAGAGGACTAAACGATGTATCAATTTTACCGTGTGGCAGCCGCAGTTCCAGACATGTGCGTTGCAGATACTGCTTATAATGTTGACCAGATGCTTCAAAAAGTGGAAGAAGCAGAGGAAAAAGGCGTCAACCTGATTACATTCCCAGAGCTGTCCATCACCGGATATACCTGTGGGGATTTATTTTTACAGCGGACCTTGCTTGCAGAAAGCAAAAAAGAAGCTGCACGTTTTGTACAGACAACCGCAGACTGTAATATGGTTGTCGTGTTCGGTATGCCGCTTTCGATTGCAAATGCGCTC
>CAVKUW010000053.1:988-34202 GCA_963659815.1 Butyricicoccaceae bacterium | reverse complement strand
CTACAACGTTGCTGTGATTGCATATCACGGGCGTGTCTATGGCATCACCGTCAAGACATTTCTCCCAAATTACAATGAATTTTACGAGAAACGCTGGTTTTCTTCTGCACGGGAATTATCGATGGATCACATCCTTGCCTCTGAATTACTTGGCTCTGTGGAGTGTGACTACGATATTCCGATCGGCAATAACCTGATCTATCACCTGCCAGATGCGTTCTGTTTTGGTACAGAAATCTGCGAGGATCTGTGGGTCCCAATCCCGCCTTCTACCTTTATGGCAATGAGCGGAGCTGAGCTGATCGTCAACTTATCCGCAAGCAACGATACAATCGGAAAACGGGAATATCGCGAAAAGCTTGTAAAAGAGAAATCAACCTCTCTGATGTGCACCTATCTCTATGCAAGTGCCGGTGCAAACGAGAGTACAACCGACCTGATTTTCTCCGGTCACTGCATGATCTGTGAAGGCGGAAAGATGCTTGCTGAAAACAGTGAGATTGCTGAAAATGATTACCTGCTTGTCGCAGATATTGATATCGAACGGATTCAGACCGACCGCCTGAAAGGAAAGACCTATCAGGACTGTGCCGGCACCTATGGCAGCACAATTCCGATGCGCCAGATCCTGATTCCGGTATCCGAAGCTTTCGAAAGTGACGGAAGTCTTCGTACCGTCAATTCATACCCATTTACACCGGGCGATACGAAAAAACGCCAGAAGCGCTGTATGGATATCTTCCATATGCAGACTGGCGGACTTGCAAAGCGCCTTTCTATCTGCGGTGGAAAGATGGTGATCGGCGTATCCGGCGGTATGGATTCCACCTTATCACTGCTCGTCGCAGCACAGACCTTGAAGAAGATGGGACTGCCTGCCACGAATCTGACCGGAATCACGATGCCAGCCTTCGGCACGACAAACCGCACATATCAGAATTCCTTAACTCTGATGCAGACACTTGGCATTACGGTCAAGGAAATCCCAATCAAGGATGCGTGTATCCAACACTATACAGATATCGGACATGATATGGAGATCAAAGACATTACTTATGAAAATGTGCAGGCGCGCGAGCGGACACAGGTCTTGATGGACTATGCGAACAAAATTGGGGCGATTGTTGTCGGAACCGGCGATCTGTCAGAGCTTGCCCTTGGCTGGTGTACCTACAACGCCGATCAGATGAGCATGTACGGCGTCAATGCCAGCATCCCGAAGACACTCGTCAAATGGATGATTGCCAGCGTGATCGAATGTAATATCTTCCCAGACAGTACCGAAGTCCTGAAGGATATCATTGATACACCGATCAGCCCGGAACTTCTTCCACCGGATGAAAACGGCAACATCGTACAGAAAACCGAAGATTCGGTCGGTCCTTACGAGCTGCACGACTTCTTCCTGTACTATGTGATGCGTTTTGGCTACAGCCCGGAGAAGATTTTCTATCTGGCAAAACGTGCATTTGCGGGAACCTATGATGCCGCAACCATCTTAAAATGGATGAAGATGTTCTATCGCCGTTTCTTCGCGCAGCAATTCAAACGGAGCTGTATGCCGGATGGCGTGAAGGTCGGTAGTGTATGCTTATCGCCACGTGGCGACTGGCGTATGCCGAGTGATGCATCCGTGCAGATCTGGATGCGTCAGTTGGAGGGACTTGACGATTAAATTTTTTCTAACGATATGCAACCATTTGCTATGTTGTGAAGTGTTATATATAGCAAGAAATTGGGAGGGATTATTATATGGATTTGGAAGCAATTGCACTCATTGCCATGGGTGGAAGTTTATTCATCTGGCTTGTTGTGAATTTCATCATTACACTTCACAATATTCGCAAAGCAAAATCTGCAGGGCTTACCGTTCAGGTGCAATGTGAAAAATGTGGAATGATTTATGATGTAACCGGAAAAGAGGCAACACGACCGGCT
This sequence comes from Butyricicoccaceae bacterium, assembly GCA_963659815.1. GTDB lineage: Bacteria > Bacillota > Clostridia > Lachnospirales > Lachnospiraceae > Coprococcus_C. Next base: position 32,264 of record CAVKUW010000053.1, on the reverse strand, counting down.
ATGGTGAAATATAAGAAGAGCAGCCGTACCCATATAAGAAATGGTGCTTTTGTAAATACACAAAATTACAGCCATTATGCAAAGAAATTTCATTGTCCTTACTGCGATAAGAAGACCTACGGTAAAGTACTTGATATTCAGGAGCTGCAATATGAGGGACAGGATAGTACAGCGAAAGAACTAGGAAAAGGCTTTTTGCGTATGGTAATCGGCTGCACGATTATCCTGATTCTTGCACAAATCCCATTACAGATTGGGAAGAAACAGCGGGAACGTGAAGTGCAGCAGATGAAGGAACAGCAATATGAAGATCTTAAAAATAAAACAAATAATCGAAAATAAAAATATATGAATCCCTAAAAAAGCGCAGTTTTTACTGCGCTTTTTGTGTGCAATAAACCGGTTTCCCTCCTGTCCGAAAGAAAGTCGAACATTTATTCGAAAAAAACGTTGACAAAAGAACAAATGTTCTGTATAATTCAATCATCGAACAGATGTTCATTAAGTAGAACAGACACAGGGAGGAAACAGATATGAAACGTAAATTGATTTTTGGACTTAGTCTTGTACTTATTATTTGTATATTATTTGGCATCAACAGCAAAAAGCAAAACCCGGAAGCAGCAACATCCAATCAGAAATATTATACCTGTATCACGATTGAAGAGGACGAAACACTCTGGACAATTGCAGAAGAGCATTATTCCGAAGAATATGACAGTTATCAGGAATACATCGATGAAGTCAAGTTTATTAACAACCTGACCGATGATACGATTTATCGTGGAGCCAAGCTAGTAATTCCTTACTACGCAGCCCCATTATAAATAAATTCCATACCATACCTTATTTGAAGCCGGAACGTAAAACCTTCCGGCTTTTTTCACGAAAATATGGCACGAATTTTCATGAATTTCAGTTTCATATCGGTTGAAAGTTAAACCGATTTCTTATATAATGATTTAATTGTGGGATTGGAATATATATCCCCACAAATTATATAAGAAAGAGGAAATACAAATGAACAGCGTGTCAATTCCAACTATGGAGCCGGATAGACAATACTATTTCATGAACCAGTGCAAAACACTTGTGCTTGAGAAAAAGGCAGCATTGAATCGACCACTTACCTACAACATCCAGACCTTTGGATGCCAGATGAATTCCCACGACTCAGAGAAGCTGAAGGGCATTATGGACGAGATCGGATATGAAGAAGTGGACGACGAGGCAGCTGACTTTGTAATCTTTAATACATGTACGATTCGTGAGAATGCGAATCAGAAATTATACGGACACCTTGGTCATGTTAAGACATTAAAAAACAAAAATAAAGAGATGATCGTGTGTCTATGTGGCTGCATGATGCAGGAGCCACATGTCATCGAGACACTGAAACAGAAGTACAAATTCGTAAATATTATCTTTGGAACACATAATATCTACAAATTAGCCGAGCTTATTTACAGCTATTTGCAGACAGGCAAGCAGACGATTGAAGTCTTAGACAAGACAAAGCAGACCGTCGAACAGCTTCCTAGAAAACGAAAATACACATTTAAGTCCGGCGTCAATATCATGTACGGATGTAACAATTTCTGTACATACTGTATCGTGCCATATGTACGCGGACGCGAACAGAGCCGGAAGAAAGAAGAGATTCTGGCAGAAGTAGAAGCACTTGCCAAACAGGGTATCACCGAAGTTATGCTGCTCGGTCAGAATGTAAATTCCTATGGCAATATCTATGAATACAAGGATGGGAAGATTGTCGGGGTAGACGAGAAGGATCGTGCGACATTTCCACAGTTGCTTACGGAAGTGTGCAAGATTGACGGCATAGAGCGTGTGCGCTTCATGACCAGCCACCCGAAGGATCTGTCAGATGAGCTGATCGAGGTAATGGCGAAAGAGCCAAAGATCTGTAAGCATCTGCATCTCCCGGTACAATCAGGTTCCACTAACATATTAACACGCATGAACCGTCGCTATACGAAGGAACAGTACCTTGCGTTAGTTGACCGGATTCGTGCCAAGATGCCAAATATCTCCCTGACAACCGATATCATCGTTGGATTTCCGGGCGAGACAGATGAAGATTTTGAGGATACACTGGATATTATCCGTAAAGTAAAATACGATCAGGCATTTACGTTTATCTACTCCAAACGTACTGGAACTCCAGCTGCGACAATGGATAATCAGATACCAGAAGACGTCATTAAAGAACGGTTTAACCGTCTTTTGACACTGGTCAATGAGATTTCAAATGCGCAGATCAAACGTTTTGCCGATCAGGTAAAGCCTGTGCTTGTCGAGGAAGTAAATCACCACGATGCATCGCTTGTGACCGGGCGGACCGAAGAGAATGTAACCGTACATTTTCCGGGAACTGCCGATATGATCGGAACGACCGTCGATGTAAAGCTGACAGATTGTAAGGGATTTTACTTCATTGGTGAAAGGATTGGGTGATTGGCGTGGCAAAGCTATCTCCTATGATGGAGCAATATGTTGCAACAAAAGAAAAATATAAAGATTGTATTTTATTTTATCGTCTCGGTGATTTCTATGAGATGTTCTTTGATGATGCAATCTTAGCTTCCAAAGAACTCGAAATTACACTGACTGGAAAAGACTGTGGCATGGAAGAGCGGGCACCGATGTGCGGGATCCCATTTCATGCAGCAGATACTTATATCAACCAGCTTGTAAAGAAGGGCTACAAGGTAGCAATCGGCGAGCAGGTCGAAGATCCAAAGCTTGCCAAAGGACTTGTAAAGCGTGAAGTTATCCGGATTGTAACACCGGGTACCAATCTGTCTTCGGAAAGTCTGGAAGAGTCCAAGAACAATTACCTGATGTGCATTTCCTATATCGGAAAAAACTATGGTATCTCTGTTACGGATCTGTCAACCGGTGTGTTTAAGACCTGCCAGATACAACAGGCAGAAAAGGTGGTTGATGAGATCAATAAATTCCAGCCATCCGAGGTATTATATCAGGCTGGTGTGGAGCAGGTAGAAGAGATTCACGCCGTATGTGAACGGTTGCAGGTATCTCATACCGAGGCACCGGACTATTATTTTAATTTAGAAACAGACGAGGAAACATTAAAGCGGCAATTCCATATCAACAGCATCGAGGGACTTGGATTAAAGGACAGCCCAGCTTGTGTTGCTTCCTGTGGTGCATTGATGCAGTATCTACATGAAACACAGATGAGTTCCCTGTCCCATATCAACCATATCGAGACCTATTCCGTGGATTCCTTTATGATTCTGGATTCCGCAACCAGACGAAATCTGGAACTTACCGAGACATTGCGAGATAAGCAGAAGCGCGGTTCCCTGCTCTGGGTACTCGATAAGACAAAAACAGCGATGGGTGCCAGAAAACTGCGTGAGTTTGTGGAACAGCCACTCTTATATAAGGATGCGATCGAAAAACGTCTGGATGCGATTGAAGCAATCAACAAGGAACTAATCGTGCGGGAAGAACTGCGCGAATATTTGAATACAATTTACGATCTGGAACGTCTGCTGACACGAATTGCACTGAAAACAGCCAATCCAAGAGATTTGCTTGCATTCAAGACATCCATTCAATATTTGCCAGATATTTATAATCTGCTCCGGGAGCTTCCTTGTGAGCGTATCAATGAGATTTACGAGGATTACGATAGTCTGGAAGATCTGTATAATCTGCTTGAACAGGCAATCGTGGAAGAACCTCCAGTTTCTATCAAAGAAGGCGGTATCTTTAAGCAGGGATACCGGGACGAGATTGACGAGCTGCGTCTGGCAAAAACCGAATGTAAGACATGGCTGGCGGATCTGGAAGCAAAGGAACGTGAAAAGACTGGTATCAAAGGTCTGAAGATCAAATACAACAAGGTGTTTGATTATTATTTTGAGGTGACAAATTCATTCAAATCCTTAGTTCCAGACTATTTCATCCGCAAACAGACACTGGTAAATGCCGAACGTTTTACGACAGATGAATTAAATACACTTTCTGGCAAGATTCTTGGCGCAGAGGATAAGCTATATTCGCTCGAATACGACTGCTATGTGGAATTAAGAGAAAAGCTTGCCGCAGCCCTTGTCCGTGTACAGAAGATGGCTGGATACATTGCAGAATTAGATGCTCTTTGTTCCCTTGCGTATATCGCTGACAAGAACAATTATGTCCGTCCATCCTTAAATACCGATGGCGTGATTGATATCAAAGGCGGCAGACATCCGGTTGTCGAGAAAATGCTTGCAAATGACAGCTTTGTGGAGAATGATACCTACCTGAATAACGCAGAAAGCCGTATCTCGATCATCACTGGTCCCAATATGGCAGGTAAGTCTACCTATATGCGTCAGACAGCATTGATTACGCTGATGGCACAGATTGGTTCCTTTGTCCCTGCAGAGTCGGCAAATATCGGACTCTGTGACCGGATCTTTACCCGTGTTGGCGCTTCGGACGACCTTGCGAGCGGACAATCGACCTTCATGATCGAGATGAATGAAGTTGCAAATATCCTGCGCAACGCAACGAAAGACAGTCTTCTTATCTTAGATGAGATCGGGCGTGGTACATCTACCTTCGACGGACTTTCGATTGCATGGGCAGTCGTTGAATATATTGCTGATCCGAACATATTAGGCGCAAAGACATTATTTGCAACGCATTATCACGAGCTGACCGAATTAGAAGGAAAACTTTCGTCCGTCAATAACTTCTGTATCGCCGTACAGGAAGAGGGCGACGACATCGTCTTCCTCCGCAAGATCATCAAGGGTGGTGCAGACCGAAGCTACGGTATACAGGTAGCCAGACTTGCAGGCGTGCCAGAACCAGTTTTACAGCGGGCACGTGAGATCTGCAATGAGCTGATTGACTCCGATATCACAACGAAGGTAAAGGATATCGACATCAAGCCAGCACTTTCTGAGCAGCCAAAGAAGAAAAAGACAAAGCCTGCCGACTACGAACAGCTTTCTCTGTTTTCTTCCCCTGTGGAGATGACGATTGCCAACGAGTTAAAAACGATGGATCTGAATAATATGACACCCATCAAGGCAATGTTATACCTGCAGGAATTACAGGAGCGCCTGAAACAGCAGTAACCGATGCCATTGTTTATGAACAACTATGAGGGTACATAACATATGATTAAAGTATTAGATAAAGCGACCATCGATAAAATAGCAGCCGGCGAAGTCATTGAACGTCCATCCTCTGTCGTAAAGGAGCTTTTGGAAAATGCAATTGATGCCGGTTCCACCGCAGTGACCGTAGAGATCAAGGATGGCGGAACTTCCTTTATCCGTGTAACCGATAACGGCTGCGGTATTCCAAAGGAAGAGGTGCGCATGGCGTATATGCGTCATGCGACAAGTAAGATTGAACATGTGGAAGACTTGAATTCCATTCTGTCGCTTGGCTTCCGTGGTGAGGCGCTTTCTACAATTGCCGCTGTCTCACAAACGGAGATGATCACGAAAACAGCGACCGATCTGACCGGAATCAAGTATGTCATCCACGGTGGAAAAGAAATCGAATACAAAGATGTCGGCGTGCCAAACGGCACTACGATCGTCGTGCGGAATTTATTTTTCAATACACCAGCACGTAAGAAGTTTTTGAAGTCTGCCATGACAGAAGGTTCCTATATCTTTGACCTGCTGACACGTATTGCGCTGTCACATCCGGAGATATCATTTAAACTGATTGCAAATGGGCAGACACGTATTGATACTTCCGGAAACGGGAAGCTGAAGGATACGATCTATCAGTTATATGGCAGAGATATCACAGCCAATCTGATTCTGATTGATTACACAGACGGCGATATTCATCTGTCTGGATTTATTGGGAAGCCATTTATAGCAAGAGGAAACCGTGGGCTTGAAAATTATTTTATCAATCACCGGTACATCAAAAGCAACGTGGTAAACCGTGCGATTGAAGAGGGATACCGTACCTTTGTGATGCAGCACAAATTTCCATTTACTGTGCTGTATCTGGATCTGCCACAGGAAAAATGTGACGTTAATGTCCATCCGACTAAGATGGAATTCAAATATGATAACGAAAAGAAGCTGTTTGAGGCTTGCTGTACCGCTGTAAAGCTGGCTCTGACACACAAGGAGATCATACCAAAAGAGGGAGAAAAACCGATTGCTTCCCCTGTGATTTCTCATCCAGAGCAAAAACCAGCAGAACCTTTTGAGGTGCGACGGGCACAATCACAGTCCATTCTGCAGAAAAATGTCCGTGCCGGAAGCTACAGTCCGACCTACAAAATCTTAGAATCCCTGCGGAAAGCAGAAGAGGAAGAGGCAGCAAAGAACGGAACACCCCTTCCCAATATTGCAGATATGGTTGCAGATGCAGGCGTTGTGTACGCGCCATCTACACCAACTGAATCTGCACAGATGGGAAATTCAGCCGCAGCATCTAATGTGACGCAGCAGAGTGGTTCAATAACACCATCACAGCCCATGCAGCAGAACCACACAACAACCACAGCACAGACCGAGCAACCATCCGAGACACCTGCCAAGCAGGATCTGTCTAAGATGGACAAGAATTCAGCCGCCTACAAATACACCGTTGGCAAGCAGGAAACGCTCTTTGACGATGATTTTCTGACGGAAAAAGCACGGCTTTCGCACCGTGTGATCGGGCAGGTATTTGAGACATACTGGCTGATTGAATACAATGACAATCTCTATATAATGGATCAGCATGCCGCACATGAGAAGGTAAAATACGAAGAACTGATGGAAAACCTCAAGAATAAACAGGTATTTTCCCAGCAGCTCTTACCGCCTATGGTGATTACCGTTACCTATGCAGAGCGGCAGGCAATCTTAGATAACTTTGATCTGTTTATGAAGATTGGCTATGATATTGAGGAATTTGGCGGCAACGAATTCAAGATCAACGCGATTCCATCTAACCTTTTCGGTTTGCATGGACGGGATATGTTCTTAGAGTTTGTCGGCTCCCTGATTCAGAATTCCGGTTACATGTCAAACGATATTTTCGTAAAGAAATTATCTACAATGGCATGTAAAGCGGCAGTAAAGGGAAATATGAAGTTATCCTTTCAGGAAATTGATGCCTTGGTTGACAAGCTGCTTAGTCTGGAAAACCCTTATACGTGTCCACACGGCAGACCAACCATCATCTCTATGAGTAAGACCGAACTGGAAAAGAAATTCCACCGTATCGTTTCATAATTCCTGCGGACGAACGCATGAAGTGAAACAATACCTATATTCGATATGACAAACACAGAAAAAAAGAACAATTTAATCATACTGACCGGACCAACCGCAGTCGGAAAAACAGCGCTTTCCCTAAAGCTTGCAAAAGATGTAGGCGGAGAGATCGTATCTGCTGATTCCATTCAGGTGTACCGACATTTTGATATCGGTTCTGCGAAGATCCTGCCGGAAGAAATGCAGGGTATCCCACATCATCTGATTGATATTTTAGAGCCAAAGGACAGCTTTAATGTTATGGAATTCAAAAAATATGCGGAAGAAGCGATGGCTGGTATCTATGAGCGCGGACATATCCCGATCATCACTGGAGGAACGGGATTTTATATTCAAGCTCTTTTATATGATATTTCCTTTGATGAAGAAACCGAGGATGGCTACCGAAAAGAGTTAGAAGCCCTTGGAGACGAAAAGGGAAACGATTATCTGCACACGATGCTTGTAGAATGCGATCCGGAATCTGCCACAGCAATCCATGCCAATAACCGGCAACGTGTGATCCGGGCATTGGAATATTTCCATCAGACCGGAAAGAAATTTTCGACACATAACGAAATAGAGCGTGAGAAGACGTCTCCATATAACTTTGCATATTTTGTGCTGACAAGAAACCGTGCAACCTTGTATGAGACAATCGAGCAGCGCATTGACGAAATGCTTGCCTCCGGGCTTGTGGAAGAAGTTCGTTCTTTAGTCGACACCTACCATTTGACCACAGAGGATACAAGCATGCAGGGGATTGGATATAAAGAAATCCTTGGATATCTGAACGGCAAATACGATCTGCCAGAAGCCATCCGGATATTAAAACGTGACACCAGACACTTTGCAAAGCGTCAGCTTACCTGGTTTCGGCGGGAACGGGACGTAATCTGGCTCGACAAGGATATCTTAAACACAGACCAGAAGCTGGAAGATGCAATCATGACGCATCTTGCAGAGAAAAATATACGATAATTTTGCAATGATCAATTACAGGAGAATATTATGAGTGCAACTGATGAAATTAAAAACTATTATTTAGGTCTTGGCATCAAGGAATCGGTCTACGATTTCTGCGAAGCAACCGAACAGGCATTGCTTCCAAGATTTCAGGAGATCGACCGCATTGCAGAACAAAACCAGATTAAGGTAATCTCTGCTATGCAGAAAGCTGAATTTTCAGAGTCCCATTTGAATGGTACGACCGGATACGGCTACAACGACCGCGGAAGAGAAGCAGTCGAAGAGATTTACGCCCATGTATTTCACACCGAGGACGCATTGGTACGTCAGCAGATTACCTGTGGTACCCATGCACTATCCATTGCCCTGTCCGCGAATTTGCGTCCGGGCGATGAAATCTTGTCCCCGGTTGGAAAAGTGTATGATACTTTAGAGGGAGTTATCGGCATCCGGGAGTCCAAGGGATCTCTTGCCGAATTCGGCATTACATTCCGCAAAGTTGATTTATTGCCAGATGGCAGTTTTGACTATGATAACATTAAGAAAAACATCAACGAGAAGACAAAGCTGATCGAGATCCAGCGTTCCAAGGGATACGATGTACGTCCAACCCTTTCAGTCGAACAGATTGGCGAACTGATTGCATTTGTGAAATCCATCAAGCCAGACGTGATCTGTATGGTTGATAACTGTTATGGTGAGTTCGTAGAGACAATCGAACCGTCCGACGTCGGTGCAGATATGGTTGTCGGTTCCCTGATTAAGAATCCGGGTGGCGGACTTGCTCCAATCGGCGGATATATCTGCGGTAAGAAAGAATATATCGAAAACTGCGCGTACCGTCTTACAACACCAGGACTTGGAAAGGAAGTCGGTGCATCTTTGAACGCAACCCGTCCAATCGCACAGGGACTGTTTTTAGCACCAACTGTAACTGCTGCTGCATTAAAAGGCGCCATCTTTGCCGCTAATGTCTATGAACGCCTGCATTTTAAATCTGTTCCGAATGCCACAGAACCTCGTTATGATATCATTCAGGCAGTAGAATTTGGAAAGCCGGAATATATCCAGGCATTCTGTGAAGGAATTCAGGCGGCTGCACCGGTTGACAGCTTTGTAACTCCAATTCCTTGGGATATGCCAGGTTACGACAGTCAGGTCATCATGGCTGCCGGTGCATTTGTATCCGGTGCATCCATTGAACTTTCTGCCGATGCTCCAATGAAAGAGCCATATGCTGTATATTTTCAGGGTGGACTGACCTATCCCCATGCAAAGTTTGGTATCATGATGTCCCTTGAAAAAATGGTAGAAAAAGGACTTGTAGTATGTTAGACTAGGCGATGATAAGCCCCGCACCCGGAGAGGTGGAAGGAGTGCTTATGCATATATTAGTCAAAGATTTAGCTGTCTGCGAACGCCCTTACGAAAAGGCAGAGCGGTATGGTGTTTCCGCACTTTCGGATGCGGAACTGTTATCCCTGATCATGCGGACCGGCACAAAAGAGGCCAGCGTGCTGGATCTGGCAAATCAAGTATTAAATGCACACGATACGCAAAAAGGATTACTTGGATTGCAGTTTTTGCTGCCACAGGAATTGACGAAAATCCCCGGTGTCGGGAAGGTCAAAGCCATCCAGCTTCTTGCACTGGCAGAGATATCCAAGCGGATGAATCTCGAACAATTGCAAAAAAAACTGGAATTTCATACTCCTGACACAATTGGAGCGTATTATAGGGAGAAGTGCAGATTTTTATCCGTTGAAAAAACTTTTTTATTGTTACTTACAAATGCGCATACTTTAATCAAGGAAGTGGAGTTATCCTCCGGCACGGTCAATCAGACTTACCTGTCACCGCGCGAGATATTTATTCATGCGCTGCGCTATGAGGCAGTACATATCGTGCTGGTACATAACCACCCATCCGGTCGCGTTACACCAAGTGAGGCAGACATCCAGTCGACGCTTCGTATCCGCGATGCAGGGCAGTTGCTTGGAATTCAGGTATCTGACCATATCATCGTCGCTGGAGATCATTATTTAAGTATGCTGGAAAGAGGCATTTTATGAGATTTGATCGAAGAAAAGATATCCATCCAAAATATCTGTTACTGACATTTACGATTATCGGTATCATATTGATTGTGGTGTCGTATGCCGCCGCGCCAAAGGTCGCAGGCATCAAGCGTTTTACAAGCAGACTGATCACACCGATCCAGAAAGGAATCAACGAGATAGGTCTGTGGACAGATTCAAAAATGAAGAATCTGAACGAGATCAAAACACTTACCGACGAAAACGAAGCTTTGCAGGCGGAGCTTGCCTCCTGCAAGCAGGAAATCACAAACTATCAGAATAAAATGCTGGAACTGCAGGAATTACGGGAGTTATACGATCTGGATGAATCCTATCCGGATTATGAGATGACGGCTGCACATGTATTTGCAAAGGATTCCACATCGTGGTTTTCTACATTCTATATTGACAAGGGAACCAAACAGGGACTTTTCAAGGGCGCCAATGTTTTATGTGGCGATGGTGTCGCAGGTATCATCACGGAATGCTATGACGATTATGCCAAGGTGCGTGCAGTTATCGATGATAATTCCAATATCAGTGCGAAGGTCATGCCTGCAAACGCACTCTGTACTGTAGAAGGGAATCTGAACCTCTATGACAGCGGTTATCTGCTTGTTGAAAATATTGATAAGGACGCCAATGTCTCGATCGGAGATAAGGTTGTTACCTCACCGATTTCTGACCTGTATCATTCCGGTCTGATTATCGGCTATGTTGCAAAGACCTCTTATGACACAAACAACCTGACAATGACTGCCTATATTACACCTGCAGTTGATTTTTCAAACATTACAGATGTGCTTGTCATCACTGCAGAAAAAAAGACCGTCTCCCACGAGTAAGCAAATGTAAGGGAAGCAGCAATTATGAAACATAAAATTAAACGAATCATTACTCTGGCAATCCTGATTGTCATAAATTTTGTATTACAGTCGACGGTGTTTGGATTTCACAGCCTAAGTGTGATCACACCGAACCTTCTTCTGATCCTCACGATGTCCTTTGGACTGATGCGCGGCAGAAAAGAAGGTCTGCTGGTCGGCGCATGCAGTGGTCTGCTGGTGGATATATTTTTCTCCAGCATCTTAGGACCTTATATGCTTTTGTATATGTTTATCGGATATATCAACGGATTCTTCCACAAAAACTACATGATCGAAGATGTATTACTGCCTTTGATCGTAATTATTGTGGATGATTTTCTGTTTAACACAATGATCTACATTGCCAGTTTCTTATTAAAGAATAAAACGAATTACGGTGTATACCTTCTGCATGTGATCCTGCCAGAGATTTTATGTACCGCTTTGTTAACGGTGATCATTTACAAGCTCTATGTAAAGATCAACAAACGTTTAAAGGAAGATGAGTAATCTATGTTACGTGAGATATTACAGTCAATTAAAGAGATGATTGTCGACTATGTAAAAAGCCGTCTGTTCCCGGTTACCGTTGTCATCCTTGTTCTTTTCTCGATTCTGGTGCATCAGCTTTTCGTGCTGCAAATCAAAGAGGGAGAAGAACATATGGAGAATTTCGTCTACAAGTCAAAAAAGACTTTGACGATTGATTCGGTGCGCGGAAATATTTACGACTGCAACGGAAACCTGCTCGCCTACAACGAGCTTTCTTACTCGGTTGTTTTCAGCAACGACAACGCCCAGACAACAATGGCAAAAGATCTGAAGATCAGCGAGAATGAATTAAAAAATCAGATTGTTGACGAGACAATCTCCATATTAGAGAAAAACGGTGACTCCCTGACATTGGATTTTCCAATCAAACTTGATGCAAATGGGAACTTCCAGTTCACAGTCAAAGACCAGCAGTTGAAGAATTTTCTGAAGGATGTCTATGCTAAAACAGATTATGATTCCATGCCTGACGAACAGAAAAATGCAACTGCGGACGATATCATGGAATATCTGAATACCAAAGTATTTGATGTTTCGGATTCTTATAGCAAAGAAGCAGACTTAAAGATTGTCGGCGTGCGTTACAAGCTGTGGATGAACCGCTACCAGCAGTATGTTCCGGTTACCATCGCTTATGACATCAGTGAGACAAGCAACGCGGCTATCACGGAGCATGCTGATGAGCTTCCGGGCATGACTGTCTCTGTCAAATCCCTGCGCCGCTACAATGACGCCAAATATTTTGCCCATGTCATCGGCTATATCGGTGCCATTTCGGACGAAGAAATGAAAGAGAAAAACGCAGAGCTTTCAGATGATGAGCAGTATACAAACGAGGAAATGATCGGAAAAACAGGTATCGAACAGTACTGTGAGTCCTATCTGCGCGGTACAAACGGTCTTGAGACAATGTATGTCGATAACCTTGGTAAAGTAATTGACACCGTTGAATCCAAGCCTGCAACAGCTGGAAACGATGTCTATCTGACACTGGATCTGAATCTACAGAAGTACTGTTATGATACGCTGGAAGATGAGATTACCTCAATTATTTTATCGTATCTGACACCTGCTTATAATGTAATTGCCAAGGAAAATGCCAGCATCGCGATCTCTGATGTCTATTTCGGATTGTTTAACAACAACATCCTGTCACAGGATGATATGCGTGCAGAGGATGCAACGGATACGGAAAAAGCAACCATTCAGGCAATTGACGCCCAGAGACAGGCAACCCTCGACAATCTGGATACTATTTTGACATCCACCTTCACGCCGCTTTCTGAGCTGGACGAGAACTATCAGCATTACATGGAATATATCTGTGAGGTTTTGAGTGACAATAACATTTTCCATACCTCTATGATCGACAAAGACGATCAGGAGTTTATCGACTACACAAACAACGTAACATCTCTGGAGCATTATCTGAAGTATGCGATCAGCCAGGAGGCGATTGACCTGTCTGCTTTGAAGGTTGAAAGCGATTATTATGATAATGACGAGATTTATAACGCATTATGCGATTATATTATTGAATATTTAAGCACAGACAGTGAATTCGACAAACTCGTGATCAAAGTTATGCTACAATCCGGAATGATAACTGGAGATGCAGTTGTACAGCTTCTGTATGATCAGGGAATTCTGAATGTCGACGGTGACACCGAGTATCAGGAGTACCTCACTGGAAATTACGGTGCCTATGACTTTATGCGTAAAAAGATCCAGAATCAGGAAATCACGCCTGCCATGCTGGCACTTGACATCTGTTCCGGATCAGCGATCGTCACAGACGTCAACACGGGAGATGTCAAAGCGTATGTCAGCTATCCAAGCTACGATAACAACTATCTGACCAACGAAGTAGATACCACTTATTACAATCAGTTGTTAGCCGATAAGACAACCCCGCTATACAACCGTGCCAGCCAGCAGCGTACCGCGCCGGGTTCAACCTACAAGCCGCTTGTCGCGATTGCAGGACTCACGGAAGGGGTAATTGACACTGGATCGATTTACTTCTGTAACGGACTTTTTGAAAAGATTACTCCGTCTCCGAAATGCTGGGGCAACAGTGCACACGGAGGTCTGAATGTCGTGGGCGGTATTCAGCATTCCTGCAACCTGTTCTTTTACAACCTCGGATATGATCTGGCGATCAAGGATGGCTCCTACAACGATGCTTACGGTGTCGAGCGGATTCAGAAATACGCAGAGCTGTTCGGACTTGGAGACAAATCTGGTCTGGAGCTTCCGGAAATTGAGCCACATATCTCTGATAACGACTCCGTTCGAAGTGCCATTGGACAGGCAAAGAACATTTATGCACCCGTCCAGTTATCCCGCTATGTGACAACCATTGCCAACAGCGGAACCTGTTATAACCTCACATTGATCGATAAAGTAACTGACTACGAGGGAAATGTCATTTTGGACAATCATGCAGAAGTGAAAAATCAGGTTCAGCTTGCCAGCTCGACATGGGACGCTGTCCATCAGGGCATGCGAAACGTGGTTTCATATTCGGCTGGTTCCGATGAATTGATCAACCGGATCAATGTTCACGTTGCCGGAAAAACAGGAACCGCGCAGGAGAGTGAAGTCAAGCCGGATCACGCGTTATTTGTATCCTATGCGCCATATGAAAGTCCGGAAGTTTCTGTGACCTGTGTTATCCAAAATGGTTATTCCTCCGCCAATGCCAGAGAATTGGCTGGATTTATCTATGCATATATGTATGATCCAGATAAATTAGTCGGTGCCGAGATGAGCGGTAGCGCAACGCCGTCCCAAGATTAGTCTAAGAGAGGTGGAGTATGATTAGTCCCGTTATGATGAAAGGTAACAAAGCGGGGATTCGACTGATTATATCGCCGGAGGCTACCATAAGTCAGGTGGTTACCTGTCTTTCTGATAAGCTTCAAACGACCGGAAGATATTATGCGAACATCAAACCGATTACCGTTACCTTTGAAGGTAAAGATCTGACAGAGGACGAAAAACAGCAAATCATCGATACACTAAACGACAAAGGCATTCGCATCGGACGCAGATCACATCCCATCGAAAAGCCAAAGAAGAAATCAATTTACTCCGATAAAAACGGTCTATTTTATATAGGCAACTTAAAGAACGGACAATCCATACAGGCAGCCGCCAGCATCGTGATTGTCGGAGATGTGGAATCAGGTGCCAGCGTTGAATCCGAGGGCAATATCATTATCATCGGAGCACTCCATGGTGCTGCAACCTCCGGATGCAAAGGAAAACCTGATACGTTCGTATATAGCCTGAAATAGACTGGAGGATTTATCATGAGTGAAGTGATTGTTGTTACATCAGGAAAAGGCGGTGTCGGAAAGACAACGACAACTGCAAATATAGGATACGCCCTTGCAAAACACGGATTTGAAGTCCTGCTGATCGATACCGATATCGGACTCCGGAATCTGGATGTTGTTATGGGGCTTGAAAACCGGATTGTCTATAATCTGGTCGATGTCGTGGAAGGAAACTGCCGGCACCAGCAGGCAATCATCCGCGACAAGCAGTGTGATACACTTTCTCTGCTCCCGGCAGCCCAGACGCGTGACAAAAGTGCAGTCTCGCCGGAACAGATGATCAAGCTTATCAACCAGCTCAAACCAGATTATGATTACATAATTATCGACTGCCCGGCAGGCATTGAGCAGGGATTTAAAAATGCAATCGCTGCTGCAAAGCGCGCAATCGTCGTCACCACACCAGAGGTTTCTGCTATCCGGGACGCCGACCGTATCATCGGAATCTTAAATGCAAATGAGATTCCACGGATTGATCTCGTGGTAAACCGTGTGCGGCAGGATATGGTCAAGCGGGGCGAAATGATGTCCGTAGAGGACGTCGTGGAAATCCTCGGTGTCAATCATATCGGCAGCGTCTACGACGACGAAAATATCGTCATTGCAAGTAACCGTGGAACACCGATTGCAACGAAAAACTGTGTTGCAGGACGCGCCTACGACCACATTGCCATGCGAATCTGCGGGCAGGATCTCGCAAAAGAAGAAAAAAGGAGCCACTTGTTCGGCTGGTTAAAGAAGAAGGATAAAGATGTTCACAAGATTCAGTCTCAAAGACTATAATTTCAAATTACTGATTACCGTCATCATTGCCATGATCTGTGGTGTTGTCATGATCAACAGTGCAGACAGTTCTTTTACACTCAAGCAGACCATCGGTATTGGACTTGGCATTATCATTATGATTTTTGTTTCACTGTTAAACTATGATTTTATCTGTCGGTTTTACCGTGTATTCTTCATTATAAATACTGTTATATTGCTTTCTGTCGTCTTTTTTGGCGTAGAGGTCAATTACGCAAAAAGATGGATCATGATTGGTGGAAGCAGTGGTATCCAGTTCCAGCCATCCGAGTTTTCCAAGATCCTTATGATCTTATTTACAGCAACCTTTCTGGACAAGCTGAAAGAAGATAAACAGATCAATACATTTAAGGGGCTTGGTCTGTTTGTGCTTTTGATCGGATTGTCACTGGCACTGATCGCAGTAGAACCGGATCTTTCCACAACACTGTGTCTGGCTATGGTTCTTGTAACAATGTTATATCTGTCAGGATTAAGCTATAAGATCATCGGAATTGCACTGCTCGTATTTGTTCCACTTGCAGGAAGCTTCCTGTGGTATATCCAGCGTCCAAACCAGCACTTACTGCGTGATTATCAGGTAAACCGAATTCTGCAGTTTATCTATCCGGGACAATACGGTTCCGATTATACACAGCAGAATAATTCCGTTATGGCAATCGGATCCGGGCAGCTTACCGGAAAAGGCTTAAACACTTCAACGATTGCCACGGTCAAGGATGCAAATTTCATTTCAGAGCAGCAGACAGACTTCATTTTTTCTGTTATTGGAGAAGAACTTGGTTTTGTTGGAAGTGTAATAATTATTGCAATTCTACTGTTAATAGTGTTACAATGTATACATGTAGCGAGAAATGCAAAAGATACAAAGGGCATGCTGATTGCAGCCGGAATGGGCTGTCTGATTGCATACCAGACATTCATCAATGTCGGTGTTGCAACCGGCGTTATACCAAACACCGGACTGCCACTTCCGTTTATCAGCTACGGACTCAGTTCCCTGATCAGTATCTCGATTGGAATCGGAGTGGTGCTAAATGTCAGTATGCAAAAAACAAGCTACTAGAGAAGACTATAATGTTACTTAAGGAGAACCGTACATGAACATCGGTTTAATCGCGCATGATGCGAAGAAAAAATTAATGCAGAATTTCTGTATCGCTTATCGGGGGATTATGTCTCATCATGAACTTTATGCAACCGGAACAACAGGGCGTATGATTGAAGAGGTTACCAATCTGACAGTCCACAAGTTTCTTGCCGGACATACCGGAGGAGAGCAGCAGCTCGGTGCCATGATTGAGAGCAATGATCTGGACATGATGATATTTTTACGCGATCCGCAGACCAAAAAGAGTCACGATGTAGATATCAATAACATCTTTTCTCTTTGCGACATTCACAACATTCCGCTTGCAACGAATCTTGCAACTGCGGAGCTGCTGATCAAAGCATTGGATCGTGGCGACTTAGATTGGCGAGAACTGTTTAAGCACTAATGAAACTATGCGAAGTAGTAAATATTTAACGAGAAATTTAATAATACTTGTACTGTTGGTATTGTTTGTATCCATTGTCTGTATTGTCAATAATCACGTAAAGGCAGCATACCCCGATGTCGATTCGGCAACCTACGTGATCGACCATCTGGTACATCAATCGGACAATGTAGATTTCCATCAGGAGGATACGATCGTATATCGTGACGACCGTACTCAGGCGGATTTGTTCCCGGAAGACTATTACGCACTTCTGATCAACGAAACCGACCAGACGGTACTTGCCGCCAAGAATGTACATCAGCGTATGTATCCGGCGAGTATGACGAAGATGATGACCGCGATTGTTGTAGCAGATGCCATTGAAGCCGGAACCATTTCACTCGATGATATGGTTGAGATCACACAGAATTATGATCTGACGGCAGAAGATGTTGCTCCCAGCCAGTTGCATCGCGGCTATACCATTTCCGTAAAAGATCTGCTGTATGGGCTGATGTTGGAATCCAACAACTATTATGCCCTGTATCTGGCAGAATACGTGGGTGGAGATGTCCAGAGCTTCTGTGACCGTATGAATCAGAAAGCCTTAGAACTTGGAGCTACAAACACCCATTTTATGAATCCACACGGACTGGACGATCCGAATCATTATTCGACCGCATACGACATGTACCTCATTGTAAAAGAAGTCCATAATCATCAGATCCTGCGGGATATTGATGGTTTTGATACATATACTTATACGTTTTATGATTCAAATGGTGCAGCGATTGATACCGAGAGCACCGCAACAAATTTATTTGTTACGGGAGAGGTGTCTTTACCAGCGACCTTCCATCTGGAATCCTGGAAAACAGGAACGACCGATGGAGCTGGTAACTGTCTTGCCATGTATCTGACCAAAGACGGAAAGGATTATGTGGTTGTCGCATCATCCGGCAATTCCAAAGCGGACTTATACAATTCTATTATACGTTTATTATGTTTAACAGACTAAGGAGGACATGAGATGCTGGAACTAATTATTGGAGCAAAGGGAAACGGTAAAACACGCAAAATGGTGGAAAGAGCGAACAATGAAAGCAAGCGTACAAGCGGTTCTATCATTTACATTGATAAGAGCAATAAGCATATGTATGAACTTTCGAATGTCATCCGGCTCGTCAATCTGCACGAGTACGATATTCAATCCCCAGATGCCTTTATGGGATTTATTCAGGGACTGATTTCTTCCAACCATAATGTAACCCACATCTTTTTGGATAACTTCATGATGATGTGTAACATCGTGGCAGATGCACTTGGCGCTGCATTGAAGGAGATTGATAAGATCTCTGAGAAATACAATGTTACATTTGTCATCAGTACCGCCGTGGAAGAGTCCATGTTACCAGCAGAATATGCAGCCAATATCGTCTGCAAACTGTAAAATACACACAATCAGGTGAGGATATGAAACAACCAAACCGTATTATACAACTGAATAAAGAGATACGTGCAAACGCTGCAACCATAGTTATTGCAGCGGTTTTGCTGTATGTCGTAATCAGTGTCGTATCTTCGCTCAGCAAAGAATCCGTTACAATCTATCAGGTCAGCAAAGGCGATGTCAGCAACGACATTACCTTACAGGGACTTGCAATCCGTGACGAGGTTATCGTCACCACACAGAAATCCGGTTATCTCTGTTACTATATTACCGATGGAGAGAAAGTAAAAAAGAACTCCACCGTATGTACGATCGATGAGACCGGAGAGATCTATAATACAGAAAATAATTCCGACAGCAATTACAACGCTCTGTTGTCAAGCAGCGACTATGCAAGCATCCGTTCCCTGATATCTTCTTACAAGTTATCATACAGTGATGTGACCTTTTACAACGTATACAGCTTCGAGACAAGTGCGAACAACAAGGTATTCGAACTGACAAACGAAGTGCTGATGCAGCAGGCAGGCACCTCCGGACGGGGATTATCCCCGGTCAGTGCACCGGATAGCGGACTTGTCACGTATTATATTGATGGATACGAGAATTATCAGATTTCCGAACATATCAAGGCGTCTGATTTCGATAAAGCCGGATACGATAAAAAGGCGATGAAATCCGGAGATTATGCAGATGCCGGTTCTGCCATCGTAAAGATCATCCCATCGGAGCAATGGAACATCGTTGCGCCGATCTCACAGGATCAGCTTACGGAATTGGACGGACAGTCGTATGTGAAATTCCGTATCAATAATTCAAACTTTACGATCACGATGCCTTTTACGATTATCGAAGGTTCCGATGGCTCTTATATCAACATTGCCATCGATAAATATATGTCAAACTATCTGTCCGAACGTTTCGTGACGGTCGAACTGATCCAGTCGGACGAGAGTGGTCTGAAGATTCCTTCCTCCGCACTTGTGGAAAAACATGTCTACCGGATTCCGCTCAGCTACCTGTCCGCAGGCAGCAATCAGAGCAACGAAAACCGTCTTAATCTAGAGCGGGCAGATGACAATGGAAACAAAACGATACAGCAGATGCAGCCAAAGATCTATAAGACCGACGAGAAATACGCCTATGTCGATCCGGAGGGCTTTGAAGATTCCGACATTTTGGTCAATATCACCTCGAATGCCACAATCGCAGCATCTCTGTTAGAATTATATCCACTGACCGGTGTTTATTTTGCCAATCAGGGTATTGCAGAATTCCGCCGGGTAACCGTGATTAAAACAATCGACGAATTTGTTCTGATTGAAAGTGGCGAAGAGCTAAAAGCTTACGACAACATCGTACTGGATGCACAAAGTGTCACAGAAAATCAGCTTATATATTAAACTAAGAAAGGGCTTGATCAGGATGCTATACGAAAATTATGAACAGGTAGTTGCAAATGTCAAAAAAGCGTGTGAACGCTCCGGCCGTAATTTTCAGGATATTACGATCATTGCAGTCAGCAAAACAAAACCATTATCCGATGTAGAGGAATTGCTCGGACACGGAGTAATGGAGTTTGGAGAGAACAAAGTACAGGAGATGGTTGACAAATACGAACATGTATCCAAACCGGTTCACTGGCACTTAATCGGACATCTGCAGACAAACAAAGTAAAATATATTGTAGATAAGGCATGTCTGATCCACAGTGTGGATTCGGTGCATCTGGCAAAGGAGATTGAGAAGGAGGCTGCTAAAAAAGGGGTAGTTGCAAAGGTTCTTCTCGAAGTCAACATTGCACAGGAAGAAACAAAATTTGGAATCCGGGAGGATGAGGTTTATGCTTTGATCGATGCAATCAAGGATATGCCGCATGTTCATGTTATGGGGCTCATGACGATCGCTCCATTTGTGGAAAATCCAGAAGAAAATCGTGTTTATTTCCGTAAAATGCACCAATTATCGCTTGACATAAAATCCAAATGCAATGATAATATTGATATGAGTGTTTTATCAATGGGAATGACCAATGATTATGAAATCGCCGTTGAGGAGGGCGCGACTATGATTCGTGTCGGAACCGCCATTTTCGGTGTGCGAAATTATAATATTTAATTAAGGAGAATAAGGTTATGGCAAAGGATGCAGGTAAAAAGAGTTTTCTTGATTTTTTCAAAGTCAAAAATATAGATGATGATGAAGATGAGTTCGATGACGATCTGTTTGACGACGATGATTATGATGATTATGATGACGATGACAACGATGATTACGAAGATGTAAAACCACGTGCATCGAAATCAAAACCATCTTTCAGCAAGCCAGCTGCACGTTCCGCTTCCAAATACGAAGCAGCTACACAGCAGGCATCGACTACACATCGGAGTACTGCAGGCAGTTCATCCAGTGGCAAGCTGGTTGATTTCAAGGACTCCCAGAAGTCTTACAGCAGAAGCTCAGATTTCCGCAACCGTAGTGAAGTATTTGTAATTAAACCACAGGAGACAGATGAGGCACAGTCCGTCATTGATTTCCTTCGTGCAAACAAAACAATTGTGATAAATATTGAGGGCTTGGATGTCGCAGTCGCACAGCGGATTATCGACTATGTCGGTGGTGCATGCTATGCAATGGGAGGCTCTTTGAATGTGGTATCTTCCAACATATTTATTGCAACACCACAGGATATCGAAGTATCCGGGGATTTGAGAGAGGAACTGGTTGGTCAGGATGCCCTGACACCATATGTACAGTACTAAACGAATAGGGGGATTGGAAAGTTGCTTACACCAGTTGATATTCAACAGAAGAAATTCCATGTCGGTTTGGGTTACGACAAGAAAGATGTAAACACATTTTTTGACAGTGTTTCAGAAAGCTATGAATCCTTGTATCGTTCAAATGCGGAGTTAAAAGAGAAGGTCTCCATATTAAATGATACATTGCAGAATTATCGTTCCAAAGAATCACATCTTGAGAAGAGCTTGAAGCGTGCGGAAAAAGATACCGTAGAAACAATCTCCAATGCAACCAAAGAAGCAAAGGAGATTATTCGTGATGCCAAAATTCAGGCAAAGAACATTGTATCTGACGCTGAAAAACGTCTGGAGCATCTGGAAGATGAGATTGCATTATTAGAAGCAAAATACACCGCATACAAATCTAATTTCTGTTCGTTACTGAAAAAACAATTTGAGTTCTTAGGTGAACAGGATTTTGATCCATCCTCTATGATTGATGATCGTGCATGGGCACTCATGGGTGGTGAAGAAAAGCAAACTGCAACATCTTCCGTAGGTGAAGGCTTTGGTGCTTATACCGGAGATCCACAGTTACGTGATGAATCTACGCTAGGTGGTTTTAATGGCGGATTTGGCAGTGGCGATACAACCAGCACAAGTGCTGTATATACACAGTCTTTAAGCGCAGGAGAAAATTTTGTTGATCCATTTAAGCCAAAGGATCAGAAGGATTATAATCCGTTTGATGCGAAGGACAAGGGATCAGAGGAGAAAAAATCTTCTTTGAAGGTTGCTAATTCTGCGGAAGATCGTAAGAAAATGAAACGAGCAACCGTCGGAAGCTCCGAGGCTGCCGCTGCAGTTCAGAAAGCAAGGGAAGCCGCTGCTCAGGCAGCCAAAGCACCGAAGCCGGAACCAAAACCGGCACCAGAACCAAAGCGGGAAGCGCGTCCAGAACCAGAACGTGCTCCAGAGCCGGAAGCAAAACCGGAGCCGACACCGGAACCAGCTCCAGAAAGAAAACCGGAACCGGAAGTAAAACCGGATCCTGTTCCAAAGGAGCCAGATATTGATGAGATTCCAACAATCTCTCATTTGTCTGAATCTGACGATGCAACAGATACAGAAGAATCTGCAGAGAGCATCGAAGGCGAAGTAGAAGTAAAAAAGAACAACGGACCAGCGCTGATTGGAGAAGGCGAAGATGATGCCGAAACCGACGATGATGGTTTTGAGTTTATCTAATCAATATCATATTACATACAGAAAGAAGAGTTACCATGAAGAATTTAACTGTCCATCTTGATGATAAGCCAATCTACGATATCGTATATGAAGAGAGCTTTGATGCCCTTCCTGGTGTGAGCAAGGAGCTTGGCTACAGTAACCGTAAAATCTGTGTGGTATCCGAAAGTCATGTAGCATCCTTGTATTTGGATGCTATATTGCTTTCTATCAAGGATGCCTGCACATATACAACATCCTTCATCTTCCCAGAGGGCGAGGCAAGTAAGAATCTAAATGTTGTCAGAGACCTGTACACCCATCTGATCGAAGAGAAATTTGATCGAAATGATGTACTGATTGCCCTCGGTGGTGGTGTAGTCGGTGATCTGACCGGATATGCCGCGGCCACCTATCTGCGCGGTATTGACTTTATCCAGATTCCAACCAGCCTGTTGTCACAGGTTGATTCCAGCATTGGCGGTAAAACAGGTGTAGACTTCGATTCCTACAAGAATATGGTTGGCGCCTTTCATATGCCAAAACTGGTCTATATAAATCTGTCTGTCTTAAAGACATTATCGAACCGCCAGTTTTGTTCCGGTATGGGCGAGATCATCAAGCATGGCCTGATTAAGAACGCCAGTTACTTCACATGGCTGAAGGAAAACGAAGCACAGATTGCTGCGCTTGACCTTCCTACGATTGGAGAGATGATCTATGAAAGCAATGTTGTAAAGAAAAATGTTGTTGAAAATGATCCAACGGAAAAAGGCGAACGCGCCCTGTTAAATTTTGGACACACCCTGGGACACGCCATCGAAAAATACATGAATTTCGAGTTCCTACATGGAGAATGTGTGCTGATCGGATGTGCACTTGCCAGTATCATTTCCTACAAAAAGGGGAATATTACACAGGCAGAGCTGCGGGATATCCTGCACAGCATGAAGCCATATCATGTACCAAAGCTGCCAGCCGACGCGGATTTCGCAACAATCGTATCATATACGAAAAATGACAAGAAAGCCGTTGGCGGCAAGATCAAATTTATCTTGTTAGAGACAATTGGACACGCCTATATCGATATGGATGTAAGCGAAGAGGATATGCTTCTGGCACTCAAAGAATTACAGGAAAGATATCAGGATGAATACTAAAAATAAAATTAAAATATATATAATACCAATTCTTTGTATCGGTTTGCTTGTTGCATTCGATCAGATCACGAAATTTATCGTGCGCACATCCTTTGCGTTATATGAATCGCATCCGTTGATCAAAAATGTGTTTCATTTGACGTATATTCAGAATACCGGAATTGCATGGGGCATGTTCAAAAATGGCAGAACGATATTTTTGATTCTGACTGTTGCCGTGTTGCTTGTTTGTGCCTGCATCTATGCAAAGATTCCAGAAAACAAGCGTTTCACACCGATTCGCATCTGTCTGGTATTCCTTGTATCCGGCGCGATTGGAAATATGATTGACCGCATTTCCTTACATTATGTGGTGGATTTCTTTGATTTCCGGTTAATCAATTTCCCGATTTTTAATGTTGCAGATATTTATGTGACTGTCAGCATGATCGTGTTGATTTTACTGTGTGCATTTTACTATCACGACCACGAAATGGATGCATTATTCTCCAAATCGAAAAAAGACTAAGATATTACATTATGGAAACTTACGAATTTACAATCGACGCAGCTTCCACAGACATCGGCACGCGACTGGACAAATATCTGACTGAACAGATACCTGACCAATCGCGTTCGTATATCCAGAAGCTGTTAGATGATAATTTCATAACTGTAAATGCCAAATCCGCAAAATCCAATTACAAGCTCCGGGCGGGCGATACAATTGCGGTAGAGATTCCAGAGGCGGATGAATTGGATATTGAGCCAGAGGATATCCCACTCGATATTGTATACGAGGATGCAGATATTATCATTATCAATAAACCGAAGGGCATGGTTGTGCATCCTGCACCGGGACATACAAGCGGAACACTCGTCAATGCCCTGATGTATCATTGTAAAGATTCCTTATCTTCGATCAACGGGGTATTACGACCTGGAATCGTTCACCGGATTGATATGGATACGACTGGACTTTTAGTTGCCTGCAAGAGCGATCAGGCGCACCGTATATTATCTGACAAATTCAAGGTGCATGACATTCACCGCGTCTATACAGCGATCGTCTACAATCAGTTTGCCACAGATGAGGGAACGATTGACAAACCGATTGCCAGACACAAAACCGACCGCAAGAAAATGGCAATCGATCCAAACGGCAGGCATGCCGTCACACATTACCGTGTAATTGAACGGTTAAAACAAAATTTTTCACTCGTGGAATGTGAGCTGGAAACCGGACGGACACACCAGATTCGTGTGCATATGGCAAGCATCAATCACCCATTGCTTGGGGATGAGGTGTATGGACCAAAACAGAAGCCATTTGCCACACAGGGGCAGGTATTACACGCAGGGGTACTTGGATTTGAACATCCAATCACTGGAGAATATATGGAATGGCATGCAGACCTTCCAGACTATTTTCAGGGGATTTTAAAGAGACTACGATAGACGGACTTATTTTACACTTGAAGAAACATAAGGAGGGGTATTTATGAAGGGTAGCAAAGGGAAAAAATCAATGGGACTTCGCGGCAAGATCATCTTGTCTGTCATCCCGGTTGTACTCGTACTGATCATCGCATTTTTCGTACTAATCACGAAGAATGTATCCACATTAACCAAGGAAAAACTAGAACAGGAAACACAGGTGTATGCCAAGGATATGGGGCTCTGGACGACGCAGATCTTAAGTGAACTTACCACCTACCAGAACACCATTGATGATGGTGTATTCCAGTCTGACGCTGAAATCTTAGAATATCTGGAAACAACCTGCAACGTAAAGGATGCGTATCCGGCTGGTCTGTATCTGGGGGATGATTCCGGCGTATATCTCGATGGTTCCGGCAGGGTACCAGGAGATGACTGGGTACTGACTGAACGTGACTGGTACAAGGAAGGTCTGACACACGATACAATGGCTTTCGGTGAACCATACTACGATTCAAAGTCCGGCGACGTCTGTGTAAGTGCTTCCGTTAAGTTAAACTATGCAAAAGCAAACCGTGTCCTTGCAGTTGATGTCTATATCAACTATCTGTCTGATCTTGCAACAAAGATTACAGAACAGGGCACCGACTTAGCATTCTTTATCTCGAAGGATACCAATACAATCCTTGGACATCCAGATGCATCAATGATTGACTCTGTCTTATCGGACAGTGGTTTAGACAGTCTCTATACTAATATCAACTCCAAATTGCTCTCAACGGATCAGACACAGATGGAGCTTACCGGAGATGACGGAAAATACTATGTAACGGTTGCATCCATCGAGAATACCGACTGGCTTCTCGTAACCTGTATGCAGAAACAGCATGTTCTGCACCGTCTCTATAACACAGAAAATGCTATGATGGTTCTGACCGTCGTCGCAACGATTTTGCTCGTATTCCTGCTGTTCCGTCAGATGAACCGCATTGTAAAGCCGGTTGTTCAGGTTACAAATGCACTGCAGAATGTCGCAGAGGGCGATTTTTCCCAAGATATTACTGTATCCGGTACTGGGGAGATTGCAAGCATGAGTGAGCATATGCGGGCATTCGTCGGAAGTATGCGTTCAACGATTTCCGATCTGTCCAAAACCGCAGACTGGCTGAGCCAGCAGTCCATCGACAACGAGCAGGTATCGGAGAACTTAAGTGCTTCCTCCACCCAGCAAAATGCTGCCGTTGAGGCACTCGATAACGTCGTATCCGAATTAACCGCCGCAGCGGAGGAAGTATCCGCACAGATGGAGCAGCTTGCAGAGCTTATTTCATCTGCAGCTTCCGAAGGAGAATCTGCTGGTGAAATCATGGCAGACACGGTAGAGGCAACCAAGAACGGAAAAGACTCGATGACACGTGTCAGCACGGGTATGCATACGATTGAAAACTCCATGTCAAGCTTGGAGTCACAGATCTCGAACGCAGTCAATGTCACGAATAAGATCAGCGATATGGTTCGACTGATCACCGACATTGCAGACGAGACAAACCTGCTTTCCTTAAATGCAAGCATCGAAGCTGCAAGAGCCGGAGAAGCCGGACGTGGATTCGCAGTTGTCGCAGAGCAGATCAGCAATCTGGCTGAAAACAGCAAGAATGCAGCGGAAGAGATCTCCGCACTGACCGATACGATTCAGGAGACAATGGAAGATGCTTCGATGCAGATGCAGAAGAGTGTCTACGAAGTCAACGAGAATGCGATTGCCATTGGTGACACGAAAGATATCTTTGCCGATGTCTACGAGAAGATCATGGGTACCAGCCGGTCAATCCAGCATGTTGTAGAATTGATGCAGGAAGTCGATCAGGTATCGGAACAGATGAAGCAGATTGCAGCGACACAGTTAGACGCAACCGAACAGATTGCAGAATCCGCACGGGAGATGGCAAGCTGCACCGAACAGGTTAGCACCAACAGTGAGACAGTCGCAGGAAATGCCAAAAATCTGGAAGAAGAAGCGAAGAACCTGGCTGACCGGATGAATCGGTTCAAATTATAAATTTATATAAAAATTTACTTGACCTAAAGTTAAGTTTAGGTTGTATAGTAAACACAGAAAGGATGAATAAAGATAGTATTCATCCTTTTTTGTGCGAGAAATAATAAGAAAATTTTAGGAGGAACAAACGTTATGTACATTGAGAAAATCAACGGTCCAGAGGATGTGAAGAAGCTTTCAAACGACGAACTTACAAGCTTAGCGGCTGAGATGCGTCAGGCGCTCTTGAAGCGTGCGAGCATCCACGGCGGACATTTCGGTCCAAACTTCGGTATGGTAGAAGCAACGATTGCTTTGCACTATGTATTTGAATCTCCGAAGGATAAATTCGTGTTTGATGTATCTCATCAGACCTACCCACACAAAATGCTCACCGGTAGAAAGGACGCGTATCTCTACGAGGATCATTACGATGATGTATCCGGCTATAGCAACCCGGAGGAAAGCGACCATGACCATTTCGTGATCGGTCATACATCTACCTCAATCAGCTTAGCATGTGGTCTTGCAAAGGGACGTGATGTGCGAGGCGAGAGCGGAAATGTGATCGCGATCATTGGCGATGGTTCCCTGAGTGGTGGCGAAGCATTAGAGGGACTTGATTTTGCATCTGAGCTGCAGAGCAACCTGATCATCGTTGTGAACGATAACGATATGTCGATCGCTGAAAATCACGGTGGTCTCTACCAGAACTTAAAGCTCCTGCGCGAGACAAACGGACAAGCTGAATGTAACCTCTTTAAGGCGATGGGACTTGACTATGTGTATGTGCATGAGGGAAATGATATTCAGGCGTTAATCAAGGCGTTTGAGAGCGTCAAGGACAGCCAGAAACCAGTTGTGGTACACATTCGTACCCTGAAAGGAAAAGGCTACAAGCTCGCTGAAACACACAAGGAAGAGTGGCACTGGCATCTGCCGTTCGATATCGAGACCGGCGAGGTGATCGCTGATTTCGGCGGCGAGGATTATTCCAGTGTTACCTGTGATTATCTGATGAAGAAAATGAAGGAAGATCCAATCTGCTACACCGACAGTGATGGGCTTCACGGAAGATAAGCGAAAGGAAGCTGGCAGACAGTTCGTGGATGTCGGAATCGCTGAGGAAACAGCCGTGGCACTTGCTTCCGGTATTGCGAAGAACGGCGGCAAGCCGGTCTACGGCGTATACAGCACATTTATCCAGAGAACTTATGACCAGTTGTCACAGGATCTGTGTGTAAACGGCAATCCGGCAACGATCCTGACATTTGCGGCATCCATCTATGGCATGAACGATGTCACACACCTTGGCATCTACGACATTCCTATGATGGCAAATATCCCCGGACTTGTCTACCTCGCACCGACGACGAAGGAAGAGTACCTTGCCATGTTAGACTGGAGTATCGCCCAGACAGAGCATCCAGTTGCAATCCGCGTACCGGGTGGTGCATTTGTCTCAGACGGAAAGGCTGTCACAAAGGACTTCTCAAAACTGAACAAGTACGAGATTACAAAGCAGGGCAGCAAGGTTGCAATCATCGGCCTTGGTTCATTCTACGGACTTGGTGTGGAAGCAGCCGAAGCACTGAAAGAAGCAACTGGCATCGAAGCGACGATTATCAAGCCGTATTATATTACCGGTATCGATGAGGCTATGCTTGAAGACCTAAAGGCAACCCACGATGTGGTTATCACTCTCGAAGATGGCATCTTGGATGGTGGTTTCGGTGAGAAGATTGCCCGGTTCTATGGAGCTTTTAATATGAAGGTATTGAACTTCGGTATCAAGAAGGAATTCCTTGACCGCTACGATGTAACTGACGTATTGAAGGACAATCATCTGACTGTGGAGCAGATCGTGGATGATGTGAAGAAGTGTCTGTAATGTAAATAACGATACACACGGAAAGAGATAATTATTTCTATGGGAATGATTATCTCTTTTTTATTTCATTGCACCAGCAAGAAAAATGGCTTATAATTAAATTGTTATTGATTCTGAAGCAGAAAAGCAAGCAGGAAAACACATATAAATGGAGAACAACATGGCAGATATCGTCAGAAAACATATCATATTTCACGGAAGCGTGCAGGGTGTCGGCTTCCGGTATTATTCCGAGCACAAAGCCAACCAGCTCCGGCTTACCGGCTGGGTAAAGAATCTCTATAATGGGGATGTCGAGATGGAAGTGCAGGGATCAGAAGCAGCCATTGATGAGCTGGTTACATTCCTCGCCGGACGCCGATTTGTCCAGATTACAGGGATGGATGTTAAGAAATTGGATGTGGTGGAGGATGAACGGAGTTTTGGTATTGACTAATCCGTGAATTTATTGTGAAGAATGGATATTTCTGTTGTTTCATATAATTTTTTGTAGTAAAATTGTCTTATATTGGTAGGGATTATTATTGGGGAGATTTTATAATAATCTAAATTTTCTTAAATAAAATCCAAAAAATGATTACAAGTCCGTTTTTTTGTACAAGTGATAGTGTACTATATATACAAATGGTTCAAAGAATTTTAAACACAAAGGAGCAATCATGATAGATAAGCTTTTAATAGGAAAAGTAGATAACAATCTTAACTGGCTACCTCTCTACGTTCACCTGAATGATACTGCTGGTATCATGCGGTGCTTATTAGAGGACTGGATTTCCGACGCAACAATTGAAAGTTGTGACATGCGTTATGAAGATTTTTATGCTGTCGCACTATTTGTAGCATATACCCATGACATTGGAAAAGCTACATCACATTTTCAAGGTATTATAAGTAATAAAGCCGCTCTGTTATATGATAATCTTTCAGAAACCGGATTAAGCATACATGAAAATGTCATTCATCGAGGTAAAACACCTCACGCCTATGCCGGACAATGGATACTTCAGAGCGACTCCATAGGAATATGCCTGCCTCAGGAAATAGCAAGTGTAATAGGTGCACACCATGGGATTCCCTATCCAAATCAATCATTAAATCGTGTTGATGATTTAGTTAAATTGTATCCTGGTAATTTTTATGGTGAAGAGAATAATGAGACACAATATTCTATGTGGCAATCCATTTGGCATACTATTGTTGAAGAAGCACTTAACATATCAGGATTAGAGTCTATTAGCACTATACCAACATTAACTACAAATGCCCAGATACTTCTATCGGGGCTGTTAATTGTTGCAGATTGGATTGCTAGTAATACAAATTTATTTCCTTTGATTGGTATCATGGATAATTCTTATGATATAGATTGCAATGAGAGAATTGTTACTGCATGGAATCAACTTCATTTTCCCGAATCCTGGCATTCAGAAATATATAGTATGAATGATCAAATATTTGAAGAACGTTTTGACTTTGAACCTAATGAAGTGCAGAAAGCAGTTATTCGTGCAGTCAATTCCACAAATGCCCCTGGCATATTCATTTTAGAAGCGCAAATGGGAATTGGTAAGACAGAAGCGGCCTTGAGTATGGCAGAAGTCATTGCATCAAAATGCAATAGTACTGGTATATTCATGGGGTTGCCAACACAGGCAACCTGTAACGGTTTATACGATCGACTATACCAATGGGCCTCCTCTGTATCAGAAGATACTCTTAATGCGATTAAATTAGCTCACAGTGGTGCTAATTATAATAAGGATTATCAACAGCAAGTAATACAGGGGAAATCTGTTATTGACTCTGATGATAACAGTAGTGGGATATATGTCCATCCTTGGTTTCAGGGTAACAAAAAATCTCTATTAGCTGATTTTGTTATTGGAACTGTTGATCAATTTTTGATGTCTTCCCTTCGCCGCAGACATTTTATGCTTCGACACTTAGGACTATCTGGAAAAGTAGTAATTATCGACGAATGTCACGCATAT
>CAVKUW010000053.1:0-978 GCA_963659815.1 Butyricicoccaceae bacterium | reverse complement strand
CGCATATGACGCATACATGAATCAATATTTAGATCAATCTATTGAATGGATGGCAAGCTATGGTGTACCTGTAATACTTTTATCTGCAACATTGCCTTTAAATCGTAGAAATGATTTAATAAATCGTTATCTAAAAGGACTTAAAAGACGAGAAAAAGGACTTAATAAGATATGTGATAATGGTATTGATTGGAAAACGAATATATCTTATCCCTTACTTACCTGGACTGACGGAATGAGTATTCATCAAACTAATATTGATCAACCAATAAAAAATCGGAAAGTAAAACTACATCCATTACATAATTCCAATCAAGTAATTGATATACTAGATGACAAATTATCCGAAGGGGGATGTGCCTGTGTTATATTAAACACAATAAAGAGTGCTCAAATGTATTATCAATTGATAAAAGAAGCATTTCCAGATGCGCAAGTACTTTTGTATCACTCTCAATTCACAATGGAACATCGATTGGAAAAAGAAAAGATTCTACTAGAAAGAATGGGAAAAAAATCAAGCGATACTGACAGAAATCGTTTTATACTCATCGGAACTCAGGTGCTTGAACAATCCTTAGATTATGATGCTGATATTTTAATCACGCAATTATGTCCTATGGATTTATTATTACAGCGAATTGGACGATTGCATCGACACAATAGGGATGATATAAAACATCATCATTCCCGACCACAAAAACTACAAAAAACGCATTGCTATGTCTTATTAGATTCTACGGATGAAACACCTGATATACCATATGATAGTGGAAGCAAAAGAGTATATGGAGATTATCTATTGATGCGCACATTTAATATATTGCCAGACGAAATCTCTATACCACAAGATATACCTCAGTTAGTACAAAGAGTATATAATACCGATGATGATTGCGGACTTACAAATAATTCATATTATTCTGATGCAATCACTGAATTTAATACGAAAATAAGTAAGAAACAATCTAGCGCAAA
>CAVKUW010000052.1:0-7807 GCA_963659815.1 Butyricicoccaceae bacterium | reverse complement strand
GTAGCTCAGCTGGATAGAGCAACGGCCTTCTAAGCCGTGGGTCGGGGGTTCGAATCCCTTCGGGCACATTTTTGTATTATATGGTGGGTATGGCGCAGTTGGCTAGCGCGCCAGATTGTGGCTCTGGAGGCCGAGGGTTCGAGTCCCTCTATCCACCCTCTTCTTTTAGATTGCAGGCTTTGCAAGAGTAGGTTTTTAATGGGCTATCGCCAAGCGGTAAGGCACAGGACTTTGACTCCTGCATTCGTTGGTTCGAATCCAACTAGCCCAGCTTTTTTATTTTATATGGGCCACTAGCTCAGTCGGTAGAGCACTTGACTTTTAATCAAGTTGTCGGGGGTTCGATTCCCCCGTGGCTCACTCTTTGGCAGATGAAATCATCTGCTAATTTTTTATTCATATTGTAATATGGGAATGGATTTCGCTTTCGTTCTTTCATATTATAATATATTAATTTCACGATTCACATGCGGGTGTGGCGGAATTGGCAGACGCGCTAGATTTAGGTTCTAGTGGGAGTTCCCGTGGGGGTTCAAGTCCCCCCACCCGCACTAAAAAAACAGCAATCAATCGACTGCTGTTTTTATACTGCCATTCACATTGCGCTCTTCAAAGAATCATACGGATAACTTTCCTGATAAACAGTTTCTGGTGCTATATCTATTTCGCCATCCATCCATGTAATAACTCCGTGAAAAACGCTCATGTTTTTCAATACTTCCTCATCTTTTAACGGTTCAAATGCGCTTCCTGTCAACAATGTCGTGTCAAACAATCTTATTTCACCATTTGAAAATGTCACAAGAATCATTCCACCGCGAAGCAATTTTGCATCTTTTACTTTTATTTCTTTTGCTTCACTTGCTGCATAACAAACTCCATCTACAACATACATCATGAAGCACCTCCTTACATAGGTTTAATTTTATTAAAATGTTCTCCACGCACAGCCAGATTCCATGCGGCATATGCCTCTTCTTCGTGAAATGCAAGCCAGCCTGTTACCATTTTTAATTGTTTATATGGCAATGAACCTGCCAACAATTCGCCATCTATTCCTATTGCTGCCTCATACTCACCATAATATACATGAACATGGGGTTTATTATGTTGTTTTGTATCCATAAACAACATATAAATAACCATTCCTCCAAATCTACTCAACTCTGGCATATAATTCCCCCTTTAATATTTATCTCAAATACATCGTAACATCTACATTGTAATTTATCAATATATTTCAGACATACTTACTGGATTTTTCTATCCTCAAAATACATTTCTCACCGCAGCCAGATACTCCTCCGGTCTATCTGCTTTCTTTACCTTCTTCAGCTCCCGCTCTGCTTCCGGGAACATCTTACCCAGATAGAACCACACTTCCTTCATCTTAAAGAGCGCATCCCGCTCACAGTCCATCTCTTCCCGGTACCCGGCATACAACCGGTCATGGTACTCCTTTAGCTCTGCCGTTGTTACCGGCTGTCCTGTCCGTATCTCCCGTACCAGTCCCGGATTTGCAATTACACCTCTTCCAAGCATGATGCGGTCTACCTGTGGAAACTTCTCCCGGAACGCATGATAATCTTCCACCGTAAAGATATCTCCGTTATAACAGACCGGGTGCACACATTCCTTCAGTGCTTCCGCGAATACACCGAGATTTGGATGATTGTTGTAGAAGTCCTTCTGCAAACGTGGATGGATGATCACTTCGGAGATAGGATACCGATTATATACTCGCAGGATATCCGCAAACTCTTCTGGAAATTCCACTCCAATCCGTGTCTTCACAGAGATCTTACAGCTTCGCTCCTCCGGCAGTCTGGATATCCCCTCAAATACCGTATCAAAGAACCGGTCTAACCGGTCTGGTTCCTCTAAGAATCCACTTCCCTTTTTCTTGGATACAACCGTTGCCATCGGACAGCCCAGATTCAAATTCACTTCTCGGTAACCAAGCTCTGACAAGGTGTTGCATGTCGCAAGAAATTGTTCCGCATCATTCGTCAGAATCTGTGGCACGACATTCATTCCCTGATTATGCCCCGGTGCCACGTCCTTCCGCTCTCTCGTCTTCAATATTTTCTTCTTCGATGGTGCGATAAACGGCGTTACATACTTATCCATATCGCCAAACATCGCATGATATGCATTCCGGTACACGTATCCTGTCACGGATTCCATCGGTGCCAGATAAAATTGTATTTTCTCGGATTCTGTAATACTCACTGTAACTCTCCTCTATCATCAGCATTTTCTTCCACATGTTTCGGGCGGAATATATACAGCAAAATTGCTTTACATATATTGTCTGCGATCATGCAAAGCCAGACTGCCTTTAAACCCAGTCCAAACACATTCACACATAAGAACGTACCAAATATCCGGATGCCCCACATGCTGACCGCCTCACACGCGAACACATGCTTCGTCCGACCCATACCATAGGAAATACCCTCTAAGACGATCATTAGTCCAAAAAACGGCTCCGAAAATGAAACCAGACGCAGC
Source organism: Butyricicoccaceae bacterium (assembly GCA_963659815.1). GTDB lineage: Bacteria > Bacillota > Clostridia > Lachnospirales > Lachnospiraceae > Coprococcus_C. The sequence goes on along the minus strand of CAVKUW010000052.1, from coordinate 5,293 downwards.
ATCTCACTTCCGATCCGCGCCGCATTGACGGAATTCGTAAACAGACGCATAAATGGATATGCGAACAGGTAGAGTCCGATACCATTTATTACCATAATCAATAACGTAATCAGAATTGATACTTTCTCCGTTGCTTTTAATTTTCGGATATCCTTCTCTCCAAGTGCATTTCCGACCAATGTACTGGTCGCCACACGCAGTCCGTATCCCGGAATATAGACAATCTGCTCCGCTGTAATGGCGATCGAATGTGCCGCAAATATTGTCGTTCTCATGCCTGATACCATCCGCGCAAACGCAATGTATCCAAAGCAGCTTACAAAAGTCGTGCCAAGCGCCGGAAGTCCGATTGTAAACGTCTCTGACAAAATCTCACGATCGAGCCGCATATCGCGCCTTTCTGGACGTAATTTTGTCTTGCTGAGCATCAGCAGGAACATCGCAATACCGCCGATTCCAAAACTGATGCAGGATGCGATTGCCGCACCTGCCACGCCGAGATTCAGACCATATATAAATACCGTATTCAATAGGATATTTAACACATTTTCGCCTACACTGATAAACATCGGCGATTTCGTATCCTTAATGGATCGAATCATCGCGGAAAAGACGCGGGAAGACGCCCGGAACACAAGTGAAATGCTTGTAATTGTGAAATACTCACTTGCCGGTCTTACAATATCCGGTTCAACGCCCATCCACACCGGAATATACGGGGACAGCACAAGCGCGATCACTTCCAATAACGTTCCGATGGTAAATGCATATAGTATTGATTGTCCAGCCAGTCTCTTCAGTTTTGCTTCGTCCCCGGCTCCATTTGCCTTCGATGCAATCGCCAACACAGCAACCGCAATCGCACTCGGAATTGAGTGGATCAGCCAGCCGATGGTTGTTGTCGTGCTGACTGCTGCCGTTGCTTTCTCACCCAGATGTCCCACCATCGCCGTATCAACATATTGAAGCAGCGTCGACAGCACCTCTTCTAATACCGTCGGGATGGATAAGGTGATCAGCGATCGAAACGCTTCCTTATAGTATGTTTGTTTCATTTATTTTCAAATCCTTCTGTTTACTTAAAAGAAGGGCTTATAGAAAGCCCTTCTTCGTAAAACTTATTTACTTATCGCTTCGTTTCTTTTTGGAAACACCCAGAATGATTATTCCAACAGCCGCAACTATCATTATAATGGTGATTGGCGCAATCGGCGCTGTATCGCCTGTTTTCTTCACTGTATTGGAAGATGTCGTAGTAGTTGTCGTCGTGGTCGTCGTGGTTGTCGTACTCATAGTACTTGTCTCCGTCGTCGTAATCTCTGTGGTTGTATCTGTTGTTTCTGTGGTTTCCGTTGTTTCAGTCGTTTCCGTTGTTTCAGTCGTCTCAGTTGTTTCTGTTGTCTCAGTCGTTATCTTGTCATACGTATTTGTATATGCAACATTTGCTGTCGCATGATCTCCGATTACAACAGATGCCGTTTTGCCCTCCACTGCAGTCTGCGCGTCTACCACATATGTGATCTTGCTCAACGTATATCCATCTACATCTGAAGCAACCTCATTGACTGTATAGCTGCCTGCATTGCAACTGATTTCCTTTGACCACGTCTTACTAGCAGTATCATAAGAAAAATCTGCAAGACTATAGGTTGTCTTTGTACCGGTTGCATCCTCAACAACCTCAAAGTGAATTGTCTGCTCCGCATCTGTCTTTGATACACCACCAGCTACCGTCTTTGTCAGCACAAGCTTCGCCGGAGCATATGTATTCGTTACAACGATTGTCTCCCCAATGCTTGCACTTGCTGGTTCATACGAAGTCACATAATTTGCAACCTCTGTCTCTTTCACACTATACGATATCTCAACGCCATTCTCGTATTTGTCAAGATCTGTAAATGTACCCTTCCAGTTATTTGTCTTATCCAACTGTAAAGTCTTTGTCGTTGCAACACCATTCTTATAAAGCGTGACTGTGATTGCACTATGGTCATCTGCTGCCAGATTGTCGCCAACCCACTTCTTTTCAACCTCGATATCACCCTTTTGTGTTGTATATGAATTCCGAACCTCAAATACACCGTTTTCACCAGCATCATCTGCTGTCACAGTTGTACCGGAAGCATTCTTCTTCACATAACTTACAATATATCCGGCTGGTACATCGACTTCTTTTACTGTATATACATATTCTATACTTGCTGCTACATCACTGTACTTCGGAAGCTCTGTCCATGTATAAGTCCAATGATTTGTTTCACTCAAAGTTACCGTGTCATATACATTTCCATCATACATTAACTGTACCTGTATGCTGGTTGGTCGTTTCCGATCATTATTATTCTGATCATCCCATACCTTTGTCACGGTTCTTGTCGTAGATGGATATGAGTTTGTAACTGTAATAGATCCATTTCCTGTTGTTGTATCAACGGTCATTGGACTGTAAGATACGCCATAGCCCTGTGGTACAGCTACCTCTTTGACTGTATACTCAATCTCCTGTCCAGCCTCATTATATGGAAGGTCATTCCATGTATAAGTCCAGTTATTTGCTGATTCCAATGTTACAGCAGTTCCATATGCAGAACCATTTGCATACAACTGAACATTTACACTCGTTGGACGGGATGTAGAATTATTATCCGCCCATACTTTATCGACTGTAATGTCTCTTGTAAGAACTGCATGTGTATTCGTGATCGTTGTGGCTGATCCTGCTGATACAGTAGCTTTTGTATAGCCTGTGACTGTACCAACCTCTTCGACCGTATACACGATATTGTTTCCTCTTGCATCCTGCTTATTCAGATCATTCCATGTGTATGTCCAATGGTTGGTCTCATTCAATTCCTGCGTTGCATCCGGATCTGTTACAGCCACGCCATCTGCCATAAGCTGTACCGTAATTGGTGTCCGCAAACCATCGCGGTCGTTGTCATCTTCCCATACCTTTGTCACTGTATGGCTGACTTTGTCCATCGAATACTGGTTTGTGATAACCGCCAGATACGTTCCATCGCTCTGCTTCCGGATCACAGATGACTTCTGTGAATATCCAGCCGGCATACTTGCGGTATCCTCAACAACCGAATACTTGATCTCTACACCATTCTTATAAACTGGCAGATTATCCCAGCTTGCAGTCCAGTTATCTGCTTCCGTCAATGTAATATCCCTCGACAGGGAAACTCCATTTTCCATTAAGGAAACCTTAAGGGTCCGCGGTCTATATCCATCTACGTCATTATTATCATCCCAATCCTTTCGGATTGACACCTTCGTTGTCTGTAAGGTATTCGTGATATCATAGCCATTTGTTGCATATGCCGTCGTATATCCAAGAACCGCTGTCTCTTCTACCTTATACTGGATTTCCTCATTCGTACCTGCATAGTATTTATCCAGATTGTCAAAGGTAAAGCTCTTCGTCGTTTCCGTCGTACTCAGACTCTTTGTAGCTACATACTCCCAATCTGCTGTCGTACCGTTCTTCAATCGATACAGCTTCAATTCAATGCTGGATGGACGATACGCTTCATATCCCGTATCTACCCATTTCTTGGTTCCCGATACAGATGTCTTTTCCGTTGCATTCTCAAAGATGACTGTATCTAAGCTTGTTCCTGCACTGCCGCTCGCAGCTCCAGTCACATATTTCTGTACAGAAGTAACTGCAACATCTAACTTGTTGCTTGTGGTATTCTTTGTCACATTTACCTTGACTACATAATACGTTTCATCTTTTGTAACACCTGTATAACCGGATTCTTTTTCATAAATCTTGTAAATATGCTCTCCGACATCTCCTGTCACTGCAGAATCATATGTCAGTGGTGTAAATGTCACGGTTCCATTTGTACTTCCCTTGGTTGTTCCCGTAGCAACATCTGCTGTCTTTGTTGACAGATCTGCATTCAGTTCATCCACTGCAAATCCCGCAAATATATAGTTGGCTGAATAGTTCGTTGCATTATCCAGCTTCTTTAATGCAGTAAATGTAATGCTGCCGGATGTCTGAATCAATGTATTCACGATATTATAAGTACCTGCAGGGTAACTTGTCGTATATCCAGCGACCGCTGTCTCTACTACCTTATATGGAATCTCAGTAGCCGTTCCCGGATAATACTTTGGCAGTGTTTCAAATGAATACTTCCATGCACTTACTGCTTCTACGGTCCTGACTGCTCCGACCTGTTCCCAATCGGCATCGTCATTCTCGTTTCCACCTTGCTTCAACTTATATAACTTTACCTGAATGCTAACCGGACGATCTGCTGTGGTATCGCCAATCCATGATTTTGTACCCTGAATCGTCGTAGTCACGGTCGTATTATTAAATACAACATTTGAAGCCGTGGTACCGGTTCCTGCACTGTTATACTTCGTAATATTACTGCATGTTGCAACCAACTTTGTCGGATTTGCAGCATCATCCAATGCAACATCTACCGTCAGAATATAATAGTTCGTATCCGTCGTTACATCTGTATATCCAGAGCTTGTCTCATACACCTTGTAGTAATGTGTTCCTACATCTCCTGCTGTTGCAGAACTATAACTAGCCTTACCTGCAAATGTAATTGCTCCTGTTGTACTTCCAGCAGTTGTTCCGGTCGTAATATCCTTTACCTCGGTAGCGTTTGCAGCATCTGCTGATACCTCTTCCACTGCAAAATTCTTAAAGGTATAGGTATTTCCAGTTGCGTAATCGGTTGTACCATCCAACTGCTTTGTAGCTGAAAAGTCGTAGGAACCTGTATAGTACTCAGACTTTTCATTTTCATATGGAAGATTATATCCCGTATCATTTGTAAACGTCTTTCCTTCGTATCCATTCGGAATCGTTATATTTGATGACTTTTGAAGTACAAAGTAGAACGAATCTGCCCGAACATCAAATCCCTCTGCAGCAGATACTTCCACCAACTCATAAATCTGATCATAATTCAATCGATCAATTGTCAGCTTACCAGCAACCTCATCGGTTACTTTCAACACATCTGTATCCCGTACCAAGTCACCTCGCGTCATGGTTCCCGTTGCAGAATCATAGGTTGCTTCATACAAACGGAATGTAGAATCTTTCAGTGCACGTGCCGTTCCAGCCGCATCGGTCCAATATTTATATAACTCAATCGAGCCATAATTGGATTCTGCCTCATGCTGTCCTTTGGTGAACACCTGTCCCTGGAACGTTTTCGATCCACCCTGATCTGGCTGATACCCATTTAATGTAAATATATTGGAAGACTGTTCATCTGTCAATGTTATCGAACTATTTCCTTCC
>CAVKUW010000051.1:25035-55688 GCA_963659815.1 Butyricicoccaceae bacterium | reverse complement strand
TCAATACGACAGCGAGCAACCTCTACCTGCGGCGACAGGAATTCGCACAGCTTCGGGCAATCGGCGTGTCGGTGCGGGAGCTGCGGAAGATGGTAATGCTCGAAGGCGTGATTACCGTTATCTGTGCGAACGTGGTTGGTGATGTGCTTGGATTTGCGGTTATGATGCCGCTTGCCAGGGCTGCACTGGTGCTGTTCATGGTGAAGCTGACCTTCCCGATTATCGGTGCGGTGATTGGACTTGTGCTTTCGGTACTTGTAATGTGCGGGTCAATTTATATACCGATGAAGCGGATGACAAACCGGATTGCGGATGATCTGAATGCAGCTGGAGACTGATTGGAGCTTGGTTGAAGCTGGATTTGAGCTGGATTGGGAAGAAAAGTTGAAATGGAGGAAACTCCCCCAATGCAGGCAGAAAAGAAGCAAGCTGGATTGGGTGAAACGGTTGAAATAGAGGAAAATGCCCCAATGCAGAGGAAAGAGAAGCAAACAGAATTGGGTAAAAAGTTGAGATAGAGGAAAATCACCCAATGCAGAGAAGAAAGAAGCGAGCTGGATTGGGTAAAAAATTGAAAAATAGAGAAATTGCTCCAATAAAGGGAGTAACACAATAAAAATCAGGAGGGAAAACAACATGGATATTGTAAAGATGGAACATGTCACGAAGATATATGGAAGCGGAGACACACGGGTTTGGGCGCTCGATGATGTGAATCTGACCGTGCAAAAAGGAGAAAGTCTGGCAGTGGTCGGAGCGTCCGGCTCCGGCAAGTCCACACTGCTGCATGTGATGGGCGGCGTCGACACGATTACAAACGGAAAGGTAATCGTGGACGACCGGGATATCACAACATTGAAGGATGAGGAAATGTCAGTGTTCCGTCGGAGAAAGATTGGATTCGTATTTCAGTCGTATCATCTGATTCCGGTCCTAACTGTGGAGGAGAATATTCAGATGCCGATTCTGTTGGATCATAAGAAACCAGATCGGGAATACATCGATCATATCATTGAGATGCTTGGCTTGAAGGATAGACGGAAGCATTTGCCGAATCAGTTGTCTGGTGGACAGCAGCAGCGTGCGGCAATCGCAAGAGCACTTGCAAATCGCCCGTCTCTGATCCTTGCGGACGAGCCAACCGGAGCACTTGATTCTACAAATGGAAATGAAGTTATGGCGTTGCTGCAGGATTCTGTGAAGAAGCTCAATCAGACACTTGTACTGATCACGCATAACATCGATCTTGCCAGAGAGGCAGACCGCATTGTGCGGATTACAGATGGCAAGCTGACGGAGGAGTAAATGACAAGCAGCAAAGATGTGTAGCAACTTGATTAGGTTGAGTGGCAATATAGAAAAGGGAGAAAATGATGATGACAAAAAGCAGGATAAAAACACACAGGTCTTGGACGGCAATCGCTGTAGCTTTGTTGATGATCGTAAGTATAGTCGCAACTATATGCCCGTATTCAGCGCAGGCGGCGACACCGAAAGTTCTGGTTTCCAATTATAAAGTATCAGCAACCACAATCTATTCTGGTGACAGCTTTGACCTCACACTTGAGATTCAGAATACTTCTAAGAACAAGGTCAGAAACATGAAAGTGACAGTCGCTTCGGAAGGTGGCGAGATCATCCCGGTTTCTGGAACAGGAAGTGCTTATGTGGCAGAGATTGCTGGAAATGAAACCAGTGAGCAGACATTTTCCATGCAGGCGGCAGCGGGACTTGCAGAGAAGACGTACAAGCTTTCTGTGAAGATGGAGTACGAGAATACTTCCGGCGAGGCATTTGAGATGGAGGATACGTTGTATCTGCCAGTGTATCTGAAGCAACGCGTATCTGTGACAGATGTGATGACAGATGATGCGAAGGTCGGTGACGAAGTAGAGATTACCGCGCAGGTCAACAACCTCGGCGAGGGCATGCTCTATAATGTAAATGCCCGTGTGGAAGGAAAACACGTGGAGAAGCAGGAGACATATATCGGCAATATCGACACAGGAAAAAGCGGCAATGTAGATCTTCTGGCAAAGGCAATCGCTGTAACGGATTTTGACGAAATGGCAAAGGCAGAGGATTGGATCATCGTGACCTACGAAGACCGGAATGGCAATAAGCACGAAGAAAAAGTGGATGTATCCTTCTACATTGAGACGGTCGATTACGAAGATCTGGAAGTCTTGAAGGAAGCACCAGAGAAGACCGGCCCTGCCACATGGCAGATCATCCTGATCTGTGTCTGCGTACTTGCAGTTGGTGTATTCGCGGGTGTAACTATCAATAAAAAGCGTTCAAGATAAGGTAAGATGGAGGAATCCATGAAATTTATCATGCATTTAACAATTCAAAATATCAAGCGCAGAAGAGCGCGAACCATCCTGACTCTCCTTGGCGTGATGATCGGCGTGGTAGCAGTTGTCTCTCTGCTGTCGCTCGGAATGGGCGTGAAGCGGGAACTCCTGCAAGGCTATGGTGACGATGCTTCGATTCGGCAGATCACCGTTCAGACACCGGAGAACAACCAGAACAAGAAAATGCTTCTGACCGACCATACCATAGAGAAGCTTGCAAAGCTGGACAAGGTCGCGAATGTCTATCCGCGCTATGAAGTATTTGCGAATATTCAGGTTGGTCAATATACCGCGTATACGAATCTGGTTGGTATCCCATCGGAGCAGTTATCCGCAATCGCGCTGACCGATACGTCCAGCCTGTCGGAGCATGCCCGGAAACCAGAGCTGGTGATCGGAAATGCGATGGGTTACATGTTCTTCCACGAAGGATCTATGACCAGCTACCAAGATGGAAAAGGCGACCTGAACGCTTGGATCGGCGAGAAGGCAAAGGTCTCACTGGGACTTGATGAAAATGGAATCACAGACCGGCTGACGATCGCGGGAGTGATGCAGGGGGACGCAGACGAGTTCAGTGAGCAGTCGCAGAGCATTTATTGCGATATTGATGTGCTGCGCGCATATCTGAAGAAGCATGCCGCGCAGGGAAATGTGCTTGGACAGCTACTCGACAAAAACGGAAATGCATACACCTCGTGGGTGTATTCAAGCGTGGTTGTTGAAGTCGGTAAGATGGAAGACGTTGAGTTTGTTGTCAAGAAATTACAGGATATGGGATATCAGACAACGAATATGAAGGAGTACCGTGATACAGCGATGCGTACAGTACGAATGCTGGAGTTGTTGCTGGGTGGCATCGGACTTATTTCGTTCCTCGTTGCAGCAATCGGTATCAGCAACACAATGACAACCGCTGTTTATGACCGGGTTGCGGAGATCGGAACATTGAAGGTACTCGGCTGTGAGAAGCGGGAATTGATGGTGATGATTTTATTGGAAGCCGGTATCTACGGACTTGTTGGTGGTGCATGTGGCGTGGTATTGTCACTGCTTTTTGGGAAGATTATTAACCGAATCGCAGTATCTGCATTGCTTTTAGAAGCAGGTACGAAGATTGCTGTGATTACGCCAAAGCTTGCATTATCGGCAGTCGGAATGGCGATGCTGCTTGGAACAATTGCAGGTTATTTCCCATCACGATGGGCGGCAAAGCTTTCACCGCTTACAGCGATGCGGAGAGATTGATAAATAAGAAATGTGACGTATCATCTGAAATGGTGGTGCGTCTTTTTCATATTGATGGTATAATAAGCGTAAGAATACCAAGTAATATAGAAGGAATCGGGGATTATGGCACATAAGATATTGATGGTGGAGGACGATTTTGCCCTCGCAATGGGAACGGAATATGCGCTTGCTTCGGAAGGATATGCGGTGGCAACCGCAGGAAATCTGGCACAGGCGCGTGAGAAATTTGACGATAGCATCGACCTTGTGCTGTTGGATGTGATGCTGCCGGATGGAACTGGATTTGAGTTTTGCAAGGAACTTCGGGAGAAGAACAGCGATGTCCCAATTATATTTCTGACGGCGGTTGCAGAGGAAGCAAATATTGTTCAGGGACTGGAGCTTGGGGCGGATGATTATGTGACGAAACCGTATCGTGTGAAGGAATTGCTGGCGCGGGTAGCAGTGAATATCCGGCGTTATACGCAGGCACGGCAGACGAGTCAAGAAAATAGCAATCGTGTTGTGACATTTGGAAATACGGTCTTCGACGGCGAAGCATTTGTTCTGACACAGCATGGAGAGAAGCTTGATTGTACGACGAGCGAGCTGCGTTTGCTGCGATTTTTATTGAAGCATCGTGGACAGGTGATCAGTCGGAGTGCGATCATGGAACAGCTCTATGATATTGATGGAGAGTTTTTCGAGGACAATACACTTTCGGTCTATATCAAACGGCTTCGACAGAAATTAGGGGAAGATGGGGCTTATATTGAGACGGTGCGTGGAATGGGGTACCGGTTCCGGAAGCGATTGTAAAAATATAAATATGCAGGCAAAAAGTTACGAATTACAACAATTTCATAAACGATTTTTCAGATACGGCGGAATTGCGTACCTTGTCTACGTTGCTTTTGCTGCATTGGTTTTGTGGCTGCGTGGCTGGCAGTTATGGGCGACGCTGATACTTGGTTGTCTGCTGCTTGGAAGTGCTTACGTGGCAGGGCGGCGTTCAATCGGTACTATGAGCCGGGAGCTACGGGCAATCGTAGATATTATGAACCAGATTCTCGAAGCACCGGAACAGGTTCCGGCAGAACCATATAAGCAGGGTGAACTTGGAGAATTATATACGAATCTGTACAAGCTGGTGCAGGCGTTAAAGGAGAGTAACCGCAAGGAGCAGGAGGAGAAGATCTTTCTGCGGGATATCATGTCGGATATTTCCCATCAGCTGAAAACACCGCTTGCGTCACTCACGGTATTTCTGGATCTTTTGTATGACGGGCGTGTGCCAGATGTCGACAAACAGAAGCAGATGCTCTTGGAATCGAAGAATCAGGTCAGCCGGATGGAGTGGATGGTGTTGTCTATGCTGAAGCTTGCGCGAATTGAAGCGGGCGCCATCCAGTTTGAGAAGCATCCGTGCAGCCTATATGCGCTTGTGGCACAGGCGAAGGAGAGTGTGGCATATCTGACGGAGAAACGCGGGCAGCAGATCGACGTGCAGATCGATGAGAAACAGATGCTTGTCTGCGACGGAGATTGGCTGACGGAAGCAATCATTAATTTGCTGAAAAATGCATCGGACTATTCCGGCGAGCAGACGACGATCCATATCTGGACGGAAGACAATCCGATGTACACGCGCATTTATGTGAAGGATGAGGGCTGCGGCATCGCGGAGTCTGAACTGAAAAATATATTCAAACGCTTCTATCGTATCAACAAAGAGGTCAATCCGAACAGTGTCGGAATCGGTCTTTCCCTGACGAAATCCATCGTCGAGGGCATGGGTGGTAAGATCTCGGTACGAAGCGAGCTTGGAAGCTATACGCAATTTATCCTGACGTTTGTGCATACATAAATATATTTGTGGGGATGTGGTAAGCATAGACAGATTTAACAGAAAACATTTGAGTTATTCCAATCAAAGTGTTACACTCATAGAGAAGTATTGTTGAAAAGCAAATAAATGAGGTGTCGATATGGAACAAACAGGCGGAAAGTGGATGTCTCTGATCGGGGCATACATGATCGTAAAAGGAATAGTTAATCTGATATTGGGATTTTCGGTTGGAAATATTGTGACGCTGCTGATCAGCGGTGCACTTGCATTTCTGATCATCAAGGGCGTGCCATATATGAATTATGTGACTGGCGCGTATCTGGCGTTGATGAGCGTGATACATATTATCCCGAATATTCAGGGACATCATTGGTTTTATCTGGCAGAGGGGATTATTGATCTGATTGCAGCAGTTGTGCTGTTCACAAGCGGAAGAACCAAAGAATCATAAAGCGAAAATAAAAACATGGAGGGAGCAAAAGTCCAGCCATGTTTTTCGTTTCTTTATAGTATAGAATAGAACCGATACCCTACATAGCATGAAATTATTTAATCAATATATAAAAATGGAGCGAGAAAATGAACGAACGATTAGACAAACAGATGGATTTCATCCGGGAAATTGACAAAGAGAAATTCATTACCCGGATGACGAAGTTAACCGATGGAAAGCGGCGGGAAAATGATGCAGAACATGCATGGCATATGGCGATCATGACGATTCTGCTTTCCGAATATGCAAATGAGAAGATTGATGTGTTGCGGACGGTCACGATGCTTCTGATCCACGATCTGGTGGAAATCGATGCGGGCGATACCTATGCCTATGACGAGGAAGGCAAGAAGACGCAGGAAGCGCGTGAGAAGAAAGCGGCAGACCGTATCTACAACCTGCTTCCAGAGGATCAGGCGAAGAAACTGTATGATATCTGGCTGGAGTTCGAGGCGAAGGAGACGCCGGAAGCGAAGTTCGCGCGGGCGATGGACAACCTGCAGCCGATGATGCTCACTGCAAGTACGGGCGGATTTGATTGGAAAGACCGGGGCGTGCGTGCGGAGCAGGTAATGAAGCGCAACGAGATCACGCCGGAGGGTTCAAAGACGCTGTGGGACTATGCATACGAGAATTTCCTCAAGCCGAATATCGAGAACGGGAATCTGCAGTCGTGACAACATGAGAATCAAAATGTGCATGACATATGACTATCAGAGAATACGGAATCAGGAAAGAAAAATAGAATTACTAGATATAATGGAGGCGAAACATCGTGTCCGGAGAGACGAAAAGTAAGAAAAAATATGAGATCGATATGTGCAACGGTGCCATCTTGCCGAAGCTGCTGGCATTTACGCTGCCACTGATGTGTTCGAGCGTGCTGCAGCTTTTGTTCAACGCGGCAGATATCATCGTTGTTGGAAATTTTGCGGGAGATACCGCACTTGCAGCAGTCGGAAGCAACACAGCACTCATCAATCTGCTGACGAACTTTTTCCTTGGACTGTCGATTGGTGCAAATGTACTGGTCGCGCGGTTCTATGGTGCGAAGGCGGAGGAAGATGTCAGCGATACCGTGCATACAGCGATGCTTCTGAGTGTTTTCAGCGGTATCATTCTGACCATGATTGGCTGTATCGGAGCGAGACAAATTCTGATCTGGATGCAGACACCAGAGGATGTACTTCCACTTGCGACAACCTATCTGCGCATTTATTTCATAGGTATGACATCGATGATGGTTTACAACTTCGGCAGTGCCATCCTGCGTGCAGTCGGAGATACGAAACGACCACTTTACTACCTGTCAGCGGCAGGTGTTATCAATATTGGACTGAACCTGCTGTTCGTAATCGTGTTCCGCATGAGCGTGGCGGGTGTCGCACTTGCGACGGTTATCTCTGAGACGATCTCTGCCAGTCTGGTCATCCGCTGCATGATGAAAGAAAAGGGCAGTATCCGTCTGACGCCATCAAAGCTTCGGATTCATCCGAAGCGGTTTGCAGAGATTTTGCGGATCGGACTCCCGGCAAGCCTGCAGGGTGTGATTTTCGCGATATCGAATGTAATCATCCAGTCGTCCGTCAATTCTTTTGGATCGACGGTCGTTGCCGGGAATTCTGCGGCAAGCAATATCGAGGGCTTTGTGTATGTATCGATGAACTCATTTTATCAGGGTACGATCAGCTTCACGAGCCAGAATGTCGGTGCGGGCAAATACGAGCGTGTGAATAAGATTTTATTTACGGCACAGGCATGTGTCATTGTGACCGGGGTGGTGCTTGGTAATCTGGCGGTATTCTTCGGACCGGATCTGCTTGGATTTTATACGAGAAGTGCGGCTGTGAAAGCGGCTGGTATGAATCGCCTGAAGATTATATGTACAGTTTATGCGCTGTGTGGTATGATGGATGTCATGGTTGGCTCACTGCGCGGACTTGGATATTCCGTGATGCCGACGATTGTATCGTTGATTGGCGCGTGCGGACTTCGACTGTTGTGGATATTTACATTTTTCCGCATGTACGAACGGTTCCATACGCCGCAGTCACTGTATCTGACCTATCCGGTAAGCTGGATCATCACGATCTGCGCACACGTGGTCTGCTTTGTGATTGTGCGTCGTAGGATAAGCAGGCGGTTGAAGACACAGAGCATGGCACAGTAACGCACAAACATATTTGGCATGCGGTATTCGATGATGCAGATAATGCGGATGGTACATGTGTATGCAGAAAATAATTCTGGGAATAAATAAGGTATAAATTTTAATATAAAGGAGACTTACGATGAAACAGGGTATCATATTTGACATGGATGGCACATTGTGGGATTCTGCCGATGGCGTCGCAAAGTCATGGACACAGGTGATTCACAATGAGTATAAGAAAGACATGGATATCACAGAAGCGGATGTAAAATCTGTGATGGGAAAGACGATGGATGTGATCGCACAGATTGTATTTCCAGAGCTTGATAAAGAGGCGCAGCAGGTACTTTTGGAGAAATGCTGTGACTGGGAGAACGAGTATCTCCGCAGAAATGGTGGGAAACTGTTTCCAGATCTGGAGGATACATTAAAAAAGCTCAAAGAGCAGTATCATCTGTATATCGTAAGTAACTGCCAGAGTGGGTATATCGAGGCATTTCTGGACTATTATAATTTTGGACAGTATTTTGAAGATATTGAGTGTTATGGAAATAACGAGAAGAGCAAGGGAGATAACATCCGTCTTGTGATGGAGCGAAATGGTCTGGAGCAGACCATCTATGTCGGGGATATCCAGGGCGATTATGATGCGACGATGCAGGCGGGAGCGACTTTCATTCATGCAAAATATGGATTTGGAACGATCAATACAGAAGTTGCAGAAATCGAGAAGCTCAGTGACCTTCCGGAAGTAGCTGCCAGAGTGTTTCAGGAGATGAAAGCGTAACTGCCACAGAACAGGATGATGAATGTGCGCATGATGAAAGAAGAGGGAGACTGGTAGATTGGAACAGACGATGCAGGCAGAAAAAACAGAGGATATACGCACGGGAATTACAGGCAGTACGTTCAAGATCATTGCTATGATCACGATGCTGATTGATCACATTGGGGCAACCATTGTGTTACAGCTTGTCCAGCGCAATTCGGATAATTTTGATGCATTTGGAAATGTGCGTATGACAGGTATAGTAGTTTTGTATTATGTTCTGCGTGGCATTGGCAGACTGGCATTTCCAATTTTTATTTTTCTGTTGCTAGAGGGATTTCAGTATACACATAACCGCTTTCGGTATATTGGACGACTGTTGCTTTTTGCGATCATTTCGGAGGTTCCGTTTGATCTGGCAGTGAATCTGTCGACGAATAGCATCTTGAAAGGGCATGTATTGGAATTTACCAGCCAGAATGTATTCTTCACATTGGCAATCGGTATGATTGTACTGACTGCGTTGGAGGGCTTGCGTACCCTGCAAATGGATACGATTCTGAAAACAATTCTGATCGTTGGTGTGGTTGCGCTTGGGGCGGCGCTTGCATATGCGCTGCATACGGATTATGGTGCAGTCGGTGTCCTGGCAATCTGTACGGCATATGGGTTCCGAAATCAAAAAAAGGAACTGCGGATGGCAGCTCCCTGTGTTGTATTATCGGTATTAGATATGTCGGAATTATGCGCGCTTGTGGATGCAGGCATTGTCCATTTTTACAATGGAAAACGCGGGTTGAAATTAAAATGGGTATTTTACATATTCTATCCGCTGCATTTGCTGATTCTTTCCGGCATCTGCGTGCTGCTTTTCAAATAGGAAATATTATGCATAATTATTATACATCAGACCACTGTAAACAGACTGCGTATACGTTGCGGTCTGTTTTTCTTTTGCATTTGGATATGTCACGATCAGGCGGTCGATATAAGCAAGTGGATCTAAGGTCAGACGATTCACTGCTTTTCCGATATCTGCGCGCAGGCTGGAGTTATCTCCAAACAAAGTATTCAGTGTGTCATACGAAACGCCATTTGCCTGCTCTGCATCAAACTGCATGCGGTGATCCTCGCCAACGGTGATGCCGATGGAGGCAAGCTGTTCTTCGTGACGCGTGACAATACCGGAGATATCGTGATAGAGATTCCGGCTGCCGATGGATGTTGGCTCGCTCTCCTCGGAGAGGGTAACTAACTGATTGTATGCATCAGTGAAATTTGTCATCTGATCGACAAGCAGACTTTTGTCCGGTGTGAACTGCACATTTACCGGTGTATCTGTGACCTTGTGAAAATCAAATTCCGCAACCTGATTGATCGAGATATGATTGGAGGTTGAGGAATGCACCAGATCATTGATGTAAAAACGCGCATTTTCCGGATAGGTCTGTATCTGATTGAGTCCGAAAGTATCAATTACTTCGGCACCCTGTTTTTTATCAAATGTAAAATATAAGGAAGAAACGGTCTCTGGTGTGCCTGTATCCGCAGATGCAAGCATGAGTGCACTTGTATTTCCTTCCTTTATAATAGAAGCGTGTATATCAATATGTCTGCGGTTGATCTGATCGGCAAGCTGTTCCTGCAGTGACAGGTTTGTATCATTGCCAGAGACAGACAATGTAAATGGAAGATTTCCGTGCATCGTCTGCATGGAGAAGCTGTAGCTGCCCAGTGCGAGTGCCGTGCCGTCGGAATCAAGATAAGTTCCCACATTGACCTGCTCGCTGGCAAGCTGGTCGATCTGCAGTGTCATATGATCCGGGAGTTCGCCAGATGCATGTGCGCGGAAAGAACCGGATACGGCATCCGGATTATCCGTGAAGATCTGCTTCTTTGTGTAAAGCTCGCTGTCAGGATTCGCCAACTGGTCGGTGATGTCACGCAGGGTTAACGCCTGTTCCTTGATATCAATCATATGCTCCTGTCTCGATTCCGAGAGGGAAACCAGATAGAGCGGCGACGACTGATTGTATTTGGAAATACTGTTATAAACAGCTTTGAGTTCGGAAGCCTTATGCGTGCGTGTGCGACGCTTCGGTACGAGATCATGGTTTAAATAATTGTACACTTGTGATATATTCATATAAGAAAGCCTCCTTTCCCAATATAATTGCATTGTTATAATTAAATATATTATAAATATCGTAAAAATTCAACTTTTTCCTTGACTTTATATGCATGTTTTGTTATTCTAAAGCTTGCGATGGAAGAGGTCCTTTTTTTTTGCACGAAAAAATAGGATTCTAAGATGTCATCTGTGAAAAAATAAATATGGAGGTGGACAGTTGTGCGTGTAAAAATTACATTGGCATGTCAGGATTGTAAACAGCGTAATTACAATATGACAAAGGATAAGAAAACGCATCCAGACAGAATGGAAACAAAGAAGTATTGTAAGTTCTGTAAGAAGCACACGATGCATAAGGAAACAAAGTAATCGGAGGAGTAGTCTATGTCAAAAAAAGAAGAGACTTCTTCACCTTCCTTGAAGAGAAGCTGGTTTCAGGAGCTGAAAGCAGAGTTCGGCAAGGTCACTTGGCCGACAAAGGACAAGCTCGTGAGACAGTCTGCGGCTGTAATCGTCATTTCCGTGATTCTCGGATTTATCGTTGCAGGTGTGGATTACCTGTTACAGATCGGTTTAACTTATATTGTTGGTTAGGTAGGTGAATGTATGTCAGAACTATTCGAAAACGAAGCTGCAACATCTGGAACACCGGAAAGCGGAATTCCGACCGATGGTGAGGCAAGATGGTATGTAGCTCATACCTACTCAGGTTATGAGAACAAGGTGAAAAATGATATCGAGAAGACTGTTGAAAACAGAAAGCTTCAAGAGCAAATCCTTGAGGTAACCGTACCGGTTCAGGAGGTAATTGAGACAACAAAGACAGGCGCGAAAAAGACAGTTCAGAGAAAGTTGTTTCCGGGTTATGTTCTGGTTCATATGTATATGAACGATGTTACATGGTATGTAGTTCGTAACACACGGGGTGTTACAGGATTTGTAGGTCCGGAATCCAAGCCGGTTCCACTCACGGAACGCGAAATGCGTGCAATGGGTATCGTGACTGAGGCACCAGTGGTACACATTGATGTGGAGATTGGTGATCAGATCAAGGTTATTACCGGAGCTTGGGAAGGCAATGTTGCTGTTGTTAAGGCAATTAGCGAGAGCAAGAGAACCGTAACCATTGACGTTGACATTTTCGGACGTGCTACATCTGTTGAGATTGGATTTGGAGATATCCAGAAGATGTAAGAGGTTTAGGAGGTAGCTATAATGGCTAAGAAAGTAGAAGGATATATTAAATTACAGATTCCTGCAGGAAAGGCAACACCTGCACCACCTGTTGGTCCTGCACTTGGACAGCACGGTGTTAACATTGTACAGTTCACAAAGGAGTTTAACGCAAGAACTGCTGATCAGGGCGATATGATCATCCCTGTTGTAATCACAGTTTATGCAGATAAGAGTTTCAGCTTTGTAACTAAGACTCCACCGGCAGCAGTACTGCTTAAGAAGGCGTGCGGCCTTAAGTCAGCATCTGCAGCACCGAACAAGACAAAGGTTGCAAAGATTTCTAAGGCTAAGGTTCAGGAGATTGCTGAGCTGAAGATGCCAGACCTAAATGCAGCAAGCCTTGAGGCTGCTATGAGCATGATCGCTGGTACAGCTCGTTCTATGGGAATCGAAGTTGAGGACTAATAAGAAATAATCGTAGGAGGGTCGCTCCCGCAAAAACTACAGGAGGTTTATTTGAATGAAAACAGGTAAGAGATATTCAGAAGCTGCAAAGCTTATTGAAAAGACAAAAACATATGACTTAGAAGAGGCTGTTGCACTCGTTAAGAAAACAGCTAGCGCAAAGTTTGATGAGACAATCGAAGCTCACTTCCGTTTGGGCGTAGATGGTCGTCATGCAGACCAGCAGGTTCGTGGTGCAGTTGTTCTTCCTCATGGAACAGGTAAGACTGTAAAGGTTCTCGTATTTGCTAAGGGTAACAAGGTAGACGAGGCTCTTGCAGCAGGCGCTGATTACGCAGGTGGAGATGAGCTTGTACCAAAGATCCAGAACGAAGGCTGGTTGGATTTTGATGTTGTTGTTGCTACACCAGATATGATGGGTGTTGTTGGACGTCTTGGTCGTGTCCTTGGACCAAAGGGCTTGATGCCAAATCCAAAGGCTGGTACAGTTACTATGGACGTAACAAAGGCAATCAACGATATTAAGGCTGGTAAGATTGAGTACAGACTTGATAAGTCAAACATTATCCATGTGCCAATTGGAAAGGCTTCTTTCACAGAGGAGCAGTTAACAGACAACTTCCAGACTTTAATAGATGCAGTTGTTAAGGCTAAGCCGGCAGCAGCAAAGGGACAGTACATTAAGAGCTTGGTAGTAGCTTCTACAATGGGTCCTGGTGTAAAGCTGAACGTTACAAAGTACTAGGATTTAGCCACAACAGAGAAAAGAGTGTGAATGGATTCCGACACGGAGTGCATACGCACTCTTTTTTCTTGCTTTTCAGACGCAATAATAGTAAAATTAAAGTACTTGAGACATCGAGAAAGTAATTTATACCAAGGGGGTACAGACAATGGAAAAGGAACAGATTGTAACGAAACTTACGGAAGTGATTCATGATGTGTTACCGGAATTGGATGAGGTAGATATGCATGCAAATATGGTAAACGAATATGGCGTGAATTCCGTATCTTTGATCCGCCTGCTTGTAGCAGCAGAAAGCAAGTTTGATATTTCATTTACCGATTACGAGCTTGCACTCAGCGATTACGATTCGTTCAGTGATATCGCAGCATTGATAGCAGAAAAATTAGCATAGATTGGGAGGAACAGTAAAATGGCAGATATGAAAAAATTACCAGTAACATATCCAATGATTACATCTTGGCAGTGGCATGCAACACTGTTTTCCATTCTCTCAGATGATGAGAATGCAAAGAAATGGATTTTCAGTAACTACATTCAGCTTCGTTGCTACAACATTCAGGAGATCTTCACAGGCGACGATATGCTTCTCGCAGATATGATGCCAGGAAGCAGCGCATTGAAGCAGTGTCCTTATTTGATGTTCTCGCTTCTTACCAAAGAGCAGATTCAGAGCTATTGTGGAAACATCATTGACTTCATCATTAAGACAATCGATCTGAATGGATATGTATACGGCGTATTTGATGAGGCAAAGATTTTGTGTGATGCAGAGGTTGATTACAAGTTCCCTCATGAGTTGTTCATCTATGGCTATAACAGAGATGAAGAGATCTTCTATGTAGGAGATTTCACATTCCAGGATCATTATTCTTATAACACAGTCAGCTTCTCTGATCTGGAGCGTGGCTATGAGGTTATCACAGAGCAGGATGACCATGTATTTAAGGATGATCACAAGGGCGGCCGTGGATTGTATGTTGTTATGAAGAATACCGAGCATCCAATCTATGAAGTGGATATTGAGCTGATCAAGCAGACAATCAGTGAGTATCTGAATTCACAGGATACAAAGGATCATTTCCGTATGCTGCGTAACCGTTTTGATGATACAACATTTGGTATCAAGGTTTATGACAAGGTGCTTGCACAGATTGAGAAGCAGCTGCATGCAGAGGAGCCGGACTTCGATATCCGTGCATTGCATGTGATGTATGACCATAAGGTTTTGATGTTAGAGCGTATTAAGTATCTGATGAATCATGGATTCCTGAAATACAACGAGGATACGATCAACGAGTACCAGACAGTTGTCCGCAATATGCTGACCGCGCGTAACTTGCTTGTCCGTATCTCTATTACAGGCGAGATTGAGTCCTCAGTCAGATTCAAGACATATCTTGATGCAGCAAAGGAGAAGGAGATCAGTATCCTCTTCCGTATTCTTGCAGAACTGGAAGATAAATAATATGACAAAGATTCATGTATTGGTTGTAAAAGTAAATCGTGAATACATAGAACAACATTTTGATGAATTGGTCGAACAATTATACCCGGAACGAAAGTCCCGGGTATTGGCTTTTTGTAGGCGGGAACCGGCATATACATCGATTGTAGCAGGTTTATTGTTGCAGACGCTCGTAGAAGAGACGCTTGGCATTCCCCCGCAGGCATTGATACTCGAAAAAAATGAGAATGGAAAGCCGACAGTACAGGGACATCCGGAGTTTTATTTTAATCTCTCCCATGCGGGCGATTATGTCGTGCTGGCGCACGGAGATGCGCCTTTGGGCGTCGATATCGAGCAAATACGCGCACAGAACCTGCATGTTGCAAAACGATGCTATACAGAGGCAGAATACGCGTATGTGACTGGTGCTGATTTTGAAGAGAATCAAGTTGGTGATATACTCGTAGAAAAACAAGAGGCGAAGATAGGAACAGATATGATGGTGTTGAATTCGTCGGTGGATATAAATAATCGTTTTTTTTATTTGTGGACGATGAAAGAGTCATATCTGAAGCTTACGGGCGATGGCATTAGTGTACCACTAAATTCTTTTGAGATTGATCCTCTCCAGCAGGTAGTAAAAGGAACGCCTTACCGGTATTTTATGCGTCGTATGGATGATTATTGGCTTGCTGTATGTGCAGGTGAGGAATGTGAGATAACCTATATCAATAAGACGTGTCGTGAGATTGTAGAATCATGCAGGAGCTGATTCAGAAAAAATCGCGTAATTTGCAGAAATCACTTGACAATCATTGAAATCTACGATAGAATATCATCTGTTGTGAGAAACAACACAGATGCGGTCGTAGCTCAGCTGGATAGAGCACTTGGCTACGGACCAAGGTGTCGGGAGTTCGAATCTTCTCGGCCGCATACCTTAAAGCTTCTCGAGTAATCGGGAAGCTTTTTTGCGCGTTCCTACAAGCACTGCACATCTGCATGTACGCAGTTCGTGCGAGTTTACTCGCAAACGAATCAGCATGCGTGCAGGTGTATAGCGCGCCAGCGCGACACGAACATGAAGCGAAGCGGAATGTGAGTGTGTGCAGTGCTATATATCAACAAGGTAAATAAGACGAAAGATTCGATCCTTAAAATATATTTATTGGCTCGCATTCCAAACTAAAAAATAAAAAGACGATCGAATCTCGATCGTCTTATAAACTGGGCTACCAGGATTCGAACCTGGAAAATGCTGGAGTCAGAGTCCAGTGCCTTACCATTTGGCGATAGCCCATCATTATGAAGTTTGGAGACTCTTTTGTGTCTCACAAGATGATATTATATTACATGTCTTTTAAAATTGCAAGCCTTTTTTGAAAAAAATTTACAAAAAGCTGAAACATACTACAATTCCGCCTACTTGTCAGGAATTGGATAAATAATTGTTTGACAAACGGAAACAAATACTATATGATTGCTTACGTTGAACGCTAGGAGAAAACAAAGATTTTTGTAAATCGATTGCGTAGTGAACAACCATTTGAAAGGAAGTAAGTATGAGCAGCGTAATATATGTGGTTCCGTGGGCCATTTGTGATACAGAAAGCATATATGTGAAGAAAGTCAAGGGCGACGATGTACAGGTGCCAGAGAAGGGCAGTGAGTTTAATTCATGGTGCATCCGAAACGTGATTGCAAGTCCGGATCGCAGAACAAAGGATACGTATGCGATTGTGGATGTATTCAATGGCTATAAGGAAAAGATGAATGAGAAGGGCATGTCTGTGTTCTCACTTACCAATTCACAGGATGTATTGGAAAATCTGGGCTTCCAGAAAGCGGATGATACAGAGGCATCATTTATAAAGAATAAAGTTTTGAAGTTGAATAAGGACAAGAAAAAATAGACCACGCATGTTTGTGGTCTATTTTTTAGAAAGTAGGAAAAAATGATAGAAATTGGAAAATGGAATGATCTGAAAGTCATTCGCTCGAAAGACTTTGGTATATACCTTGGTGAAGAGGACAGCTCGACGGCAGAGACGGTGCTGCTTCCGAGAAAACAGGTGCCGGAGGGTGTGAAAGCCGGCGCATCCCTGCGCGTCTTTATTTACCGTGATTCACAGGACCGAATCATTGCGACAACGAATACACCATTGATTACAGTCGGTGAGGTAAAGAAGCTGCAGGTGAAGAGCGTGACAAGCTTAGGTGCATTTATGGACTGCGGGCTGGAACGTGACGTGCTGCTTCCATTTAAAGAACAGACGGCGAAGGTAGAGGCTGGAAAGTCCTATCTGGTGCGGATGTACGTGGATAAATCCGGACGTCTGGCAGTGTCAATGAAGATAGGAAAAGAATTGCAGCCAATCGAAGGCTACGAAGAAGGACAGGATTTCGTTGGAACCGTGTATGAGTTCAAGAAGGATTTTGGGGCATTTGTGGCAATTGACGACAAATATCCGGGACTCATCTATACAAGTGAATTGTATGCGCCGGTGCGTGTTGGCGATGAAGTACATGGCAGGATCGTAAAGATCCGTTCAGATGGAAAGGCAGATCTCGCGTTGCGGAAGCTTGCGTATGCGCAGATGGAAGAGGACAGTGAGATGGTATATGCCGTTATAAAGAGCTATAAGGGCGTTTTGCCGTTTACAGATAAGGCAGATAAGGATATAATCAAGAAGGAGTTCGGACTCAGTAAAAACGCGTTTAAGCGCGCCTGTGGACGTCTCTTAAAAGAGGGAAAGATCCGCATTACGGAGAAGACAATCGAACTTGTTGATTAGATAATATTTATAGGAGGTACTTATATTATGAAGACAGTGATTCAGACACCAAAGGCACCAGCCGCAATCGGACCATATTCACAGGCGATTGCAGTTGGAGATATGATTTATACATCAGGTATGATTCCAATCATTCCAGAAACGGGCAAGCTTGAAACAGGCGATGTTAAGGCGCAGGCAAAGCAGGCAATCGGAAACCTGATCGCGCTGTTGAATGAGGCAGGCAGCGATGCAGACCATGTGATAAAGACAACGGTATTCATCAAGGATATGAATGATTTTGCAGCAGTAAATGAAGTGTATGCGACATTTTTTGAGAAGGACTGTCCGGCACGTTCGTGCGTAGAGGTTGCAAGACTTCCAAAGGATGTGAAGATTGAAATCGAGGCAATCGCACTCAAAAAATAATAAAATAAACATTTTGAACAGTTAAAACAAGCAAAATCGCTCGATTATGCTATTTTCTGCTTGCATAATTACATATGAGTGGTAAAATAAAGGGCAGATAATACGCATGAGGGAAAGGAAGTAATAGATCATGAGCAAAAATATTGATTGGTCTTCACTCGGCTTTGGCTATGTGCAGACAGATAAGCGTTTCGTATCAAACTATAAGAATGGTACATGGGATGATGGCGTGCTGACAGATGACGCAACCGTTACTTTGAGTGAGTGTGCAGGCGTGCTTCAGTATGCACAGACATGTTTTGAGGGTTTGAAGGCATATACAACAGAGAAAGGACAGATCGTTGTTTTCCGTCCTGACCTGAACGCTGCACGTATGGCAGATACATGTAAGCGCCTGGAGATGCCTGTATATCCAGAAGATAAGTGGGTAGATGCAATCGTAAAGACGGTTGAGGCTAATATTGACTGGGTACCACCATATGGTTCTGGAGCAACTCTTTATATCCGTCCATATATGTTTGGTAGCAACCCTGTTATCGGTGTAAAGCCAGCAGATGAGTATCAGTTCCGTGTATTCTGTACACCAGTTGGCCCTTACTTCAAGGGTGGTGCAAAGCCAATCGTAATCCGTGTCAGTGATTATGACCGTGCAGCACCTCATGGAACAGGACATATCAAGGCTGGATTGAACTACGCTATGAGTTTGTATCCAATCGTAGATGCACATAATCAGGGATTTGCTGAGAATATGTATCTGGATGCTGCAACACGTACAAAGGTAGAGGAGACAGGTGGAGCAAACTTCATCTTCGTTACAAAGGATGGCACATTGGTAACACCAAAGTCAGATAGTATCCTTCCTTCTATCACACGTCGTTCATTGATGGTAGTTGCAGAGAAGTACCTTGGCATGAAGGTGGAGCACAGAGAGGTTTACTTTGATGAGGTTAAGGATTTCGCAGAGTGTGGTTTGTGTGGTACAGCTGCAGTTATCTCTCCAGTTGGAAAGATCAACGATCACGGCAAGGAAATCTGCTTCCCAAGCGGTATGGAAGAGATGGGACCATATACAAAGAAGCTGTATGACGCTCTGACAGGTATCCAGATGGGACGTATCGAGGCACCAGAAGGCTGGATCAAGGTAATCAAATAATTTATGAATAAAAAAATATTAACCATCACAATTCCCTGCTACAATTCGCAGGACTATATGAAAAAGTGCGTCGATCACGCATTGCTTGGTGGCGAACTAGTAGAAATATTGATCGTAGATGATGGCTCTACAGATGACACTGCGAAGATTGCAGATGCCTATGCAGAGAAATATCCGACAATCATAAAGGCAATTCATAAAGAAAATGGTGGGCATGGCGATGCGGTGAATATCGGTATCGCTCATGCAACCGGAGTCTATTTCAAGGTCGTTGACAGTGATGACTGGCTTGACAAGGAAGCTTATAAGCATGTGCTGAAGGTCTTGAATAAGCTCGTGGAAGACGAGAAGGATCTGGATGTCCTGCTCTCTAACTATATCTATGACAAGGTAGAGCGTCGGAAGAAGCGTGTCATGCGTTATCATGGTGCTTTGCCGGAAAAACGGATTATCAGTTGGGAAGACAGCCGGATTCGGTTCAATAAATTCCAGTATGTACTGATGCATTCGGTGATTTACCGGACACAGCTGCTGAAGGACTGCGGACTGCAGCTTCCAAAGCATACATTTTATGTGGATAATCTCTATATCTTTGAACCGATGATCCATGTGAAGAAGCTGATGTACTTAAATGTCGACTTGTATCATTATTATATTGGCAGAGAAGGACAGTCGGTCAATGAAAAGACGATGATGAAACGAATCGATCAGCAGATGCTGGTAAACCGGACGTTGATTCAGTTCTTCAGTGAGAATCGAAAAGACCTTCCGCCACAGATGTATCGGTTCCTGTTCCAGTACTTAGATATGATGATGTGTGTTGCATCGAGTATCTGTGTTGTATCGAAGGACAAGGAGCTGTATAAGAAGAAAAAAGAGCTGTGGAAGTATCTGAAGGATACGGATGCAGAATTATACAAGGAGCTTCGAACAACATTGTTTGGTATTGTGTTCAATCTGCACGGACCAACCGGCAGATGGTTTGCAAGAACCGGATATCGTCTGTTCCAGAAGTTGTTCGGATTTAATTAAAACAAAAATAAAAATTCCGAAGTTTGTTTATAACAGACTTCGGAATTTTTTGTTTATCACTGCTTTTTTCTGCCCCCAAGGGATTACATAGACGATCGGATAGAGAATCGCTGCCATTGCAAATGCACCGATGACATCCCACACGGAATGCTGCTTCAAAAACATCGTAGATAAGATAATCAAGATACCAATGATTGTTGCAATCACCTTGATCCATGTTTTATTCTTCATACCCTTACTTTTATATAGGGCGACGAGACAGCCGAGCGTGTTGAAGACATGTAAGCTTGGGAACACGTTTGTGCTTGTATCGGTCTTGTACAGCATCTGTACAAGCTTGGCACACAGGTTGTTGCGATAGGAGATATCTTGCCGTAAGTCTAAGCCATTGTGCCAGAGTGTGCAGATGATCAGGAAGATCGTCATGCCGCTGAACAGATACGCACAGCACTGGTAATATTCTTTCTTTGAGTAGAAAAACTCGTATCCGACAATCGCCGGAACGAACAAAAACCACATAAAATACGGAATAATAAAATATTCACAGAACGGAATCTTGTAATCAATTGGCATCGATACAAGATGAAAATCCGTTGTCACTGTTTTTTCCAGCCAGACAAACCAAGGCATGTAAAAAACGATGTAGAGTAGTGTCCATATGTGGTTGTATTTTCTGATGAATTTTCCTGCCTTCATAAGGGGTTGTGAAAACCTTTCTTTTTTCTTTTGTGTCATAAATCTGTTTGCCGACAGGAGTTAGTATATCATGCTTCCTCAGAATGTGCAATCGCAGCGCCAACAAATCCTAAGAATAATGGATGAGCTTTGTTAGGACGGCTCTTGAATTCCGGATGCGCCTGTGTTCCGATAAACCAAGGGTGATCTGGAAGCTCGATCATTTCTACGATATGACCATCTGGAGATAAACCAGACAGGAGCATGCCGTGATCGGTCAGTACCTTTCTGTAATCGTTATTTACCTCATAACGATGTCTGTGACGCTCGTTGATATGGTCCGTACCATATAACTGGTATGCTTTTGAACTCTTATCAAGTACACAAGGATAAGAACCAAGTCTTAATGTTCCGCCTAAGTCTGTGACACCATTCTGGTCAGGCATGATATGGATAACCTGATGGCTGGAACTTGGGTTGAACTCAGAGCTGTTTGCATCTGGGTAACCGACAACATTTCTCATGAACTCCACAATTGTAAGCTGCATACCAAGGCATAAGCCGAGGTAAGGAATCTTATTTTCACGCGCATAGGTAATTGCTTCGATCATGCCTTCGATACCACGGTCACCGAAACCGCCAGGTACCAAGATACCGGATACATCGCCTAAGATCTCTGCGACATTTTCTTTCGTTACAAGCTCAGAATCCACCCATTTGATCTCGACGTCTGCACGATGTGCCACGCCGGCATGCTTCAGGGATTCTACAACAGAGATGTAAGCGTCGTGCAGGCTGACATATTTTCCAACTAAAGCTACACGTACCTTCTTCTGTGGATGTTTCCAGTTGTCCACCATAGCAATCCAGTCATCAAGATCTGGCTTTGGACATGGAATATGGAGACATTTGCAGGCTGCATCGGCAAGCTTTTCATGCTCCATAGCAAGTACCACTTCATATAATACATCTACGTCCAGATTCTGGATGACACATTCGCTAGGAACGTTACAGAAGCTGGCAATCTTATCTTTAATTGCTTTGTCTAACGGAAGGTCGGAACGGCAAACCAAGATATCCGGCTGGATACCAAGTGACTGGCAGGTCTTTACACTTGCCTGTGTCGGCTTTGTCTTCAGTTCACCGGATGATTTTAAGTAAGGAATCAGTGTGACGTGGATCATGATGCAATTCTCATGTCCAACATCCAACTGGAACTGACGGATGGCTTCCATGTACGGCTGGCTCTCGATATCGCCGACAGTACCGCCAACTTCGATGATCGCAATCTCATCGTCCTTTGCGTCTGGATTGCGATAGAAACGATCTTTGATTTCGTTTGTAATATGAGGGATGATCTGAACGGTATGACCGCCGAAGTCACCACGACGTTCCTTGTTCAGGATGCTCCAGTAAACCTTTCCTGTTGTCACGTTGGACCCCTTGTTCAGACTCTCGTCGATAAAACGCTCGTAGTGTCCAAGATCCAGATCGGTTTCTGCACCGTCATCTGTTACAAATACTTCACCATGCTGAATTGGGTTCATGGTTCCTGGGTCCATATTGACATATGGATCAAATTTCTGGCTGATTACTTTGTAGCCGCGCGCCTTCAACAGACGTCCCAATGATGCCGCGGTAATACCTTTACCGAGACCGGATACAACGCCGCCAGTGACAAAAATGTACTTTACTGCCATAGCTCATTCCTCTTTCCGTTTGATTTTTATATTTTCATTCTTTTTGCTTTAGAAAAATTCAAAAATCATTATAAACGAAAAGGAAAACGAAGTCAATTACAAATGGTTAGAATAAAACATAAGCTGAAAGATACGGTTGTCCTTTTTATCCTGTCGGAACAAATACTTACCGGATTTGCCCATTTTTCGATAGGACTTCACGTCCTGATACTTTGTAAGAATATGTAAGAATTTTTTTTTCTCCTCCGGCACATTGTAGATACGTTCAAATGCTTGTGCCTGTCTGGAAATATGACCGCCATTTGTACGGCTCTGCTTCAGACGGCGGAAGAATCTGGAACAGCCGGAAGGGGCTGCGCCGAGTGTATTCCCTGCGTGCTGGCGATACTTATAATGAGCGGTACTGTCATAGTATACTTCGCCGAAGCAGGATGCTACAAGATACAGCCACCAGTCGTGCATATAAACATCCTGAGGCATACTGATCCGGATATAAGACATAAGCGCCTGATTGAATACGATGCCGGCACCGCGGGCGATGTTTTCAAGCAATGCATTCCGAAAGTCCGGAATCAGCTCCTTCCCTACGGTCTGCATGGATTCCGGAAGTAGATTTAATGTGTCGTCGGTATTCCATGCATCACAACAGTAGAGGAGCGGTGTCGCAAAGACACGAAGCTGAGAGTCGTTTTTCTTTTTTTTCGGGGATTTTGCCTTTCGCATCTGTTCGAGCTTCCGGCAGGCGATAAAAAGTTTATCCTCATCCCACACATCATCCTGATCGGAGAGGGCGTAAAAATCCACATCCAGGTCGGATAATTCAAACAGGCGAAAAAAAGAAGCGACAACGCCATGATTTTCGCCACATACGTATTGGATGTTTTCGTGGAGCGCAGTATAGGAGCGCAGGATATCCACAGTGCCGTCCGTAGAACCATCGTCACGGACGAACAGCTTCACGGCAACATTTTTCTGATTTAAGATACTATTTAATTGTTCTTTCAAATAAGCTTCACCGTTGTAAGTGGATAACAGAACCTGAACTGTATACATAACACACTCCTTTATAGATATAAAACTGCAGATCATTTATCGGTCAGATCTGCATAGATTGTTGTCATAAGCCTGTGTACAAGTGAAATATCAAAATATTTTCTGCAGTTTGTGTAGTTTTCCTGCCCAAGTGTCTGTGCAAGCTTCTCGTTATCAAGAATTTCATCTATCTTTGCAGCATAGGCATCCGCATCCTTTGTCGGAAGGAGATAATGTCTCCCCGCAGCATGTGGTTCTGATGCAAGCAGATCACGGTTCCCGCGGATATCCGATGCAATGATCGGGAGTCCGGCTGCCATCGCCTGCATAACCGCGACGGATAATCCTTCTTGAAAGCTTGTAAATAAAAACAGATCGGAGCAATGGTACAGATCCAGCACATCCGTACGATAGCCGGGGAAAAATACACGATTCCCAACCTGTAACTCCTGTGCAAGCTGTGTGAGTGATTCGGCGAGAATGCCTTTTCCACAGATGGCAAGAATCGCATCATCATGGTTGGATCCGGCAAATGCGCGGATTGCGGTCTCTACATTTTTCCGCGGAATCAGTTCCGCAACGGTCAGTATAATCTTCTTGTCAGAAGGCAGACCGAACCGCCGGCATACATCCGATTTGTTGACATGGATGGAGGCAATTGCACCTGTATCCACACCAACCCCCGGTACATAATGAACATTTGGGTGATGGAATCGCCGCTTGGCTGCCTGATAATCCTCCTGGTTCAAGGTGATCAGGCAATCTGTTATGTGCGATAGCCATTTTTCAACATTGTAATAGAGCACATAGCTTTTTAACCCTGCCCCATGGAAAAAATGGAATCCATGGACAAAATAGATGACTTTGGTGCCCTCTGATCTGCGGAATCCTTTTGCTGCCAGTCTGCCGACCACACCGCCGAAAGGTGTCTGCGTATGAACGATCCGGCAAGGATGGCTTTTCATATAATTTTTTAAAATCCGAATGGATTTGAAGGCCTTCCCAAGCTCGGTTACTTTCCGTGGAATTGGCAAATCAATGATGTCGATATTCTGTGCGGCAAGCTCACCCGCAAATGCCCGGATGCGTTCTGCGGTGCTGGAATTGCCTTCTTTAAAATTTGCTGCAACGGTAACCGTATATCCCATATCCCGAAGGATGAGAAGGTTATCCTTATTAAAGTGATCAATCATTGATGCGGAATTCGCAATCAATAACGCGCGCTTTTCCATACAATATCCTGCCTGTTCCTTATAGTGCTGACTCTATATGCCGGTACATGCATATTTATTTGGATTCTATGGAAAGATATTCCGGAAGAATCCATGCGTTGGTGTAAGAATCTATAATATTGTTTGCCTCATCTGCAGTTATTTCTTTCCGGGAGTCATTGCCTGAATATACCTGATACCATGTTTCTGTACCATCATCGGTTGTCACGCATGCAACAGATTGGATATTATTGATGCTTCCATCGGATACGGTATAGTAATCGTACTGGAATTCTGTTGCACTGTTAGACCCCATGGCGGAGATATAATAGACATTATCCTCTGCCTGATACCCAATATTCAGCAGACTTCGCTCGTGTGCGGTAATGAGCTTTGCCGCTGTGCTGCCATTGTAGGTCCAGACATCATAAACAGACTTGCCGGTGGTATCTTTCGGGTTACCAATGATCAGCTCGAGATGTCCGTCGTTATCCATATCAATAAGCGCGGCACCGATATCCTCAAATGAAGCTGTGTCAGAGGTCTTGAATAAAGGACAGATATCCGCATCTAAGCATTTGGCATAATCCCAATTTTCTGAGATAGCTGTCCGATACTTATCAAGTATGGATTTGTATACATTCTGCATGTAATAAGAGCTGGTATCCCCCTCAACAGGTGTAATCTCTCCGGTATTGCCGGACTGCGTTGTTGCGGCAGCCTCCGTGTTGTCAACAGTCTGGCTTTCGGTTGCAGCCTGCGTTGTGCTTGTCGTACTGCTGTCAGTTTCTGTTGTAAGCTGCTGGGTTGTCTGCGTGCCAGTTGTCTGTCCGCCGGATGCGCCCTCGCCACATCCACTGAGAGCGCATGCATTCAATGCCAGAAGACATGTGATAATTGCGATTTTTTTCTTCATAAATATATAAGCTCCTTTCGAGATGAAAATGAAGTATTCCCTTCAAAAATTCTATCATTAAAAATAACATAATACTCAAAAAATAGCAATAGATTATCGGTCTGGGTGTCCGGAGATTTATTCCCAAATAGCAACGTTTTTAATTGTATTTTGCGGAATTCCGGATGACATCCGGATAAAAGAGTTTCTTTCTATGGAAATTTGAATTGATTTTTCAGGGTATCTGTGCTATCATGTCAAATGTTGGATTGATTTCCAATTTTATCGGTGCGTGGCTCAGCTTGGTAGAGCGCTGCGTTCGGGACGCAGAGGTCGTGGGTTCGAATCCCGTCGCACCGATTTTTTGTACTCTTTTTTAGGAGGAAAGGAGGAATTGGCATGAAATTATTACTTGCAGAAGATGAAGTGGATATGTCCGAGGCGCTGGTCGATATTCTTACCTATCACAAGTATACGGTGGATGCTGTATTTGATGGGGAAGAAGCACTCGATTATGCAACGATCGGCGAATATGATGGCATTATATTGGATATCATGATGCCGAAGCTGAGTGGATTAGGGGTGCTGCAGAAGCTGCGGAGCCGCGGCGACCGGACACCAGTGCTGTTACTTACGGCAAAGGCAGAGGTCGAAGACCGGATTGTGGGATTGGATATGGGAGCGGATGATTATCTTCCGAAACCATTTGCGATGGGCGAGCTTCTTGCGCGTATCCGAGCAATGCTCCGGCGCAAAGAAGAGTTTACCCCAGATATCGTGAAATGTGGCGATCTGTCACTCAATATGCACACCTATGAATTAAGTGGAAATGGACAGTCGTTTGTATTGCCGAAGCTGGAATATCAGTTGATGGAAGTTTTTATGCTCAATCAGGGTATTTATATGTCAACGGAAAGCTTGCTGGAAAAAGTATGGGGCTTTGATACGGACGCCGAGGTTGGCGTTGTCTGGGTGTATATTTCATATCTACGGAAACGGCTACAGGCGTTAAATGTACATGTGGAGATTCAGGCAAAACGAGGAATCGGATACCGGCTTATAGAGGTGGGGTAAATTGGTTAAGACGTTACAGAAGAAGTTCATAATCACAGCGATGATTGCAATTACGGTGCTGCTCGTTGTGACGCTAGGTGCGGTCAACGTATTCAATATCAGCCGGCTTCGAAACGAGATGAACAATACGCTTACCATGCTTGTCGAAAATGATGGAATGCGACCGGGGGATAACGCCGGCAATCCACAGCTTGCAACGGTGACGGATGGAATGCAGGAGCCGCCAGCGGCAAGTGGGACAGATCAGAATCAGATGGAAGTACCAGATGGCGTGATGATACCGGATGCTGGGTCGACAGATAATCAGCCAGAACCGCCGGAAGCAAAGGATGACAAACGTCCGAATCTCTTCAACCCGGAGATCAGCGAGGACATGGCGATGGCGGCACGATATTTCCTTGTGCGGTTCGATATGGATGGACAGATCGTCTATACAGATGTAAATAATATATCTTCCGTGGATGAGGAGACCGCCAATGCATATGCGAGTGAAGTCTATGCGTCTGGAAAGACCTCAGGCAAGAAGGAAGAGTTTCGTTACAGAGTGCAGGCATCGAAAGATGGACGCGGCACGAATATTGTATTTTTGAATGTTGGCAGTGACCGGCAATCCATGCTGGCGGTGCTGCTTATATCCAGTCTGATATTTGTCGTTGGCTGGGGTTTGATGTTACTTTTGGTGATTGCACTTTCCAAGCGTGCGATCCGACCGATCGCAGAGAATCTGGAGAAGCAGAAGCAATTTGTCACAGATGCAGGACATGAGATCAAGACGCCACTTGCGATTATTCTCGCGAACACAGAAGCGATGGAGCTGCATAATGGTGAGAGCAAATGGAGCAAGAACATTCGCAAACAGACCGAGCGTCTATCGGGACTGATGAAGAACCTGCTTACGCTGGCACGGATGGAAGAAGGAACGGCACCCGTTGTGATGACCGATCTGGATATGAGCAAGCTTACAAAAGAAGTGGCGGATTCGTTCGTGGAATCTGCGAAACTGAAACAGATTGAGTTGCAGACGAAGATTGCTTCGGATATCAAATTGCATGCAAACCGCGAGGAGATGACACAGCTTCTTACGATCTTGCTGGACAATGCGATTAAATATTCCATCGAGCAGACAGACATTGTGCTTACGCTTGCCAAGCGAGGCAAGGAAGTAACGCTTAGCTGTGAAAATACATGCGAGAAGCTGCCAGATGTGGAAGCAGACCGGCTCTTCGATCGCTTTTACCGTTCGGACGCAGCACGTACGCAGAAGAGTGGCGGTTATGGCATCGGACTTTCTGTTGCCCGTGCGATTGTACAAAACCACAAAGGTAAAATCACTGCAGAGTACATGAATGGCAACCGGATTGTGTTCAAAGTAGAAATCTAAGATAAAGGTTAAAAGAATAAGTATATCGTAGTTAAATAAATAGAAAACGTAAATAGAACTACATGCTTTTATAATTCTTAAGCAGACCATTGAAGCACGATGGTACTTAATGAACGGAAAACTCGTTTGACGTGAAATTAGTACCATTACGTGATGAAGTGAGCGAGAGCGCGTCTGCGTAGAAATATAAAAGCATGTAGTTCTTTTGCATTGTGAATTTCTAAGGTAAATTTAAGGTAGCCCCCGTATACTCATTATCAGAGCAGGAAATCCTGCAACGATACGAGACAAGATCTGGAGGTGAGACTATGAATTACAGACACGAACTAAAGCATGAGATAACCTATGGCGATATGCTTTGTCTGCGCGGACGCCTGAATGCGGTCGCACATGCAGACGCACACGGCGATCATGGAAAATATCACATTCGCAGCCTGTATTTTGACAATCTGTGCGATAAAGCGTTTATGGAGAAAATTAATGGCGTGAACTGCAGGGAGAAATACCGCCTGCGCTATTACGATGACGATACATCCGTGATCCATCTGGAGAAGAAATCGAAGATCAACGGTTTATCTTGCAAACAGAGTGTGCAGGTGACCGCAGAGCAGGTGACACAGATTCTGCGTGGCGATGTCGCGTGGCTTCAGGAGTCAGAAGAACCATTGCTACGGGAATTTTACACGAAGCTTGTGAATCAGGGACTGCGACCGAAGACGATCGTCGATTATACGAGGGAAGCATTTACCTATGCCCCCGGAAATGTGCGGGTGACGATGGACTACGATATACGAACCGGCATGTATGGATTGGATTTCCTGAATGCAGAATGTATCACGCTTCCGATCATCGAGAATCACCGGATTCTGGAAGTGAAATGGGACGCATACCTGCCGGATTGTATCCGTAGTGCAGTCCAGCTTGGGAATCAAGGCACACAGAGCTTCTCGAAATATGCGGCGTGCCGGGCATATGAATATGCCGGTTAGGAACAACAGATAAAATGAGAATGACAGGAAGAAAAAGGAGGAACCCTATGGGATTTGGAGATGTTTTTAAGTCTAGTTTTTTGGAGAATATAGCGAGCCTGAGTATTCTCGACATGGTGATTGCGCTGGTGCTTGCATTTGGAATTGGTATGTTTATTTTCTTTGTCTATAAGAAGACATACTCCGGTGTGATGTATGCGCCGGGATTCGGTGTGACGCTGGTCGCGCTCACGATGATCACAACCGTTGTGATCTTAGCAGTAACCTCGAACGTGGTATTGTCACTTGGTATGGTCGGAGCACTTTCTATCGTGCGTTTCCGTGCGGCAATCAAGGATCCGCTTGATATCGCGTTTTTGTTCTGGTCGATTGCAGTCGGTATTGTGCTTGCGGCGGGAATGCTTCCGCTTGCACTGATCGGAAGTATTTTCATTGGTGTGATGCTTCTTGTGTTTGTCAACCGGAAATCACATGTACACCCATACATTCTGATCGTACAGTGCGACGGACATGACAGCGAGGTGAAGGTGCGTGAGTTCATGGAGAAGCAGGTGAAAAAATGCGTAGTTAAAAGTAAGGTTGCACAGCCGGGACATGTGGAGCTGAATCTGGAAGTACGCATGAAGGATGACAATGCGGACTTTGTAAATATTTTGTCCGAGATGGATGGTGTGAGCAGCGCGTCGCTTGTCAGCTTCAACGGCGAGTATTTGTAGTCAGTGCATGGAACGAAGATCTTTAGGAGGTGATGCGATGTCGACCAGCAAACATATTGACAAGATTTGCTGTATCATTTTGATATTTACGATCTTGATTACTGTCGTGTTCTGTAATGCGGAAAGTCTGGGCGTGAATAAGCTTCCGATCACAATGGGATATGAGAAGAAACTGTTTGATACATCGAAGGTGCACACGATCGATATTGTGATGGATGATTGGGATTCCTTTATCGACGGCTGCGAGGACGAAGAGTATGTATCCTGTGCAGTTGTGATCGACAACGAAGCCTATAAAAATGTTGCGATCCGTGCGAAGGGCAATACGTCTCTGAGTTCGGTTGCCGCGTATGGCAATGACCGGTACAGCTTCAAGCTTGAATTTGATCATTATGACAGCGGCAAAAGCTATCATGGTCTGGACAAATTATCACTCAACAATATCATTCAGGATAATACATACATGAAGGATTACCTGTGCTACCAGATGATGGGCTATATGGGTGCGGATGCACCGCTTTGCAGCTATGTTTGGATCACAGTCAATGGTGAAGAGTGGGGCTTGTATCTCGCGGTAGAAGGCGTGGAAGACAGCTTCTTAGAGCGAAACTATGGCACTTCATATGGAGAGCTGTATAAGCCGGATAGCCAGTCGATGGGCGGCGGCCGTGGAAATGGTGCCGATATCTCAGAGACGGAACTGGCAGAACAATTCTTCGGCGAGGATACCGCAAGTGACAGTGATGCGGTCGCAGATGGACAGGATATGCAGCCA
>CAVKUW010000051.1:0-25014 GCA_963659815.1 Butyricicoccaceae bacterium | reverse complement strand
GGACAGGATATGCAGCCAGCAAATGAAGATTCTGAGGATGGACAGAAGATGGAACCACCGACAGGTACGGAGTCTGACGGTCAGAAAATGCAGAGACCAGATGGTGACATGGATGATAAGCAAGGCGGACCGGGCGGCGGCATGGGAAGTGATGATGTGTCGCTCATCTATTCAGATGATGAATATAGCAGCTACAGCAACATCTTCGATAATGCTAAGACAGATATTACAGACGAGGATAAAGACCGTCTGATCGCTTCGCTGAAGTCTCTGAATGAGAATTCAGATATTGAAGATGTGGTAAATGTGGACGAGGTAATACGATACTTTGTTGTGCACAATTTCGTCTGCAACTTCGACAGCTATACTGGTTCGATGATCCATAATTACTATTTGTATGAGGAAGATGGACAGCTTTCAATGATTCCGTGGGACTACAATCTCGCCTTTGGCGGATTCTCTGCGGGCAGCGGAAGCAGTGATTCGGCAACACAGATGGTGAACTATCCGATCGATACGCCGGTCTCTGGTGGAACGGTAGATTCCCGTCCGATGCTTGCGTGGATTTTTGCGGATGAGAGCTACACGGAACTCTATCACACGTATTTTGATACATTTATCTCTGAGTATTTTGAAAGCGGATATTTCGAGAATCTGATTACAGAGACGGGGAACCTGATTGCTTCTTATGTCGAGCAGGACCCGACGAAATTCTGTACCTATGAGGAGTTCGAGACAGGCGTGGATACGTTGAAATCGTTCTGTCTGCTCCGGGCAGAGAGCATCCGCGGACAGTTGGATGGCACGATTCCATCTACAAGTGATGGGCAGCAGGAAGATGCTTCCACACTCGTCGATGCTTCATCCATTTCCCTTACAGATATGGGAAGCATGGGACATGGCGGCGGTACGCGACCGGATATGTCGGATGAGAACGGCGGACAGATGCTGGGTAACGATGAACGACCAGATATGCCGGCTGGTGATGGCGGACAGATGCCGGGCGGTGGTGACAGACCGGATATGCCGGATGGCAACGGCGGAACACCGCCAGAGCGACCGGATGGAGATAACGGACAGATGCCGGGAGGAACCAGAACGCAGAAAAATGAAAGCGGAGATTAGCATAAATTAGTCTGTAATCCCAGCAAATTCAACACTGAAAACGATTTCATAAGATGGTGAATCTTTCGATTTGCCATCTTTTTTTATGCATTTAACGGAAAATAGATGGCGAAAATTTCCAGAATCATAACACACGCGTGAAAAGGTTTTCACATTCAAAGATTTATTTTTGTACCTGACACGATTATGATAGCCCTAACAAAAAAACAAAGAGAAAAGGAGTACAGGCGTATGGGAAAATTATTTACATCAGAATCAGTAACAGAAGGACATCCGGATAAGATTGCAGATCAGATCTCCGATGCAATTTTAGATGCATTACTCGAACAGGATCCTTATTCCAGAGTGGCAGCAGAAACGACAGTTGCAACGGGTATTGCGTTAGTCGTTGGAGAGATCACAACAAAGGCATATGTCGATATCGCGAAAATTGCAAGAGATACAATTCGGGAGATCGGTTATGTGAACAACGTGGATGGATATAATGCAAATTCGATTGCGGTGCTTACATCGATCGATGAGCAGTCAGCCGATATTGCACTTGGGGTGGATCAGGCGTTTGAGTCAAAACAGGATGGAGCAACTGAGGATTTTGGAACAGGTGCTGGCGATCAGGGAATTATCTTCGGATATGCAACCGATGAGACACCGGAATATCTTCCACCGGCAATTTCATTTGCACACAGACTGACAAGACAGCTCACAAAAGTAAGAAAGGATGGTACGCTTCCGTATCTCCGACCGGATGGCAAGTCACAGGTAACAGTGGAGTTTGGCGAAGACGGACAGACAGTAAAACGGATTCATACGATTGTTATTTCAACCCAGCATGCGGAGGAGGCAAGTCTGGAGCAGATCCGGAAGGATGTGATTGAACATGTGATTAAGCCGGTAATACCTGCGGAACTTTTGGATGAAGATACCATTTATTATGTGAATCCAACCGGAAGATTTGTGATCGGTGGACCGCAGGGCGATTCCGGACTGACCGGAAGAAAAATCATTGTAGATACCTATGGTGGAACCGGACGCCATGGCGGTGGAGCTTTCTCCGGAAAAGATCCAACGAAGGTAGATCGTTCTGCCGCTTATGCAGCCAGATGGGTAGCGAAGAATCTGGTCGCTGCAGGCGTGGCGAAGAAAATTGAGCTGGAGCTTGCGTATGCGATTGGTGTGGCGAAGCCGGTGTCGATAGCCGTGGAAACATTTGGAACGGGGGTAATCAGTGATGAAAAGATTGTGGAGATTATTGAAAAGGTATTCGATCTTCGACCAGCAGCAATTATTGATGCGCTGGATCTTAGAAGACCAATCTATAAGCAGACTGCAGCGTATGGACATTTTGGGCGCAATGATATCGACTTACCTTGGGAACACCTGGATAAGGTAGCGGAGATAAAGGCATATGAAGAGAAAAATTTTTGAGAAAATAGAACAGATTCTTCCGATCATCCTACTTTTTCTCATCTGGTATCTGGTAACGGAACGGGAAGGCTATAACAGCCTTCTGTTTCCGAAGCTGTCGCAGGTGTGGGAGTCCGCATTTCAGAAGCTAAAGGATGGCTCGCTTCCACTTGCGATTGGAATCAGTCTAAGACGCGTGGTGCTTGGCTATATCGTTGCAGCACTTGTCGGAATAACACTGGGAATCGTGATTGGCTTGTCGAAGCATATGTACAGAATCACGGATCTGATCATTCAGATTCTGAAGCCGATTCCTCCGATTGCATGGATTCCTCTTACGATCCTGTGGATGGGAATCGGAGAAAATTCAAAAATCTTTCTGATATTTTTAGGTGGATTTTTCACGATATTGCTGAATACACTCGATGGAATCCGTTATACCGATGCGAAGCTTCTGGAGGTTGCGAGGGTGATGGAGACGCCGAAGCCAAAATATATCTTCCGGCTTGTGATACCTGCAGCGTTTCCGTCTATATTTACAGGGCTGCGCGTGGCAATGGGAACCTGTTGGACGTGTGTGGTTGCAGCGGAGCTGGTAGCTTCGAGCAGCGGCGTAGGATATATGATTTCCAATGCTAGGAATTTCGGGCAATTGGATGTCGTGATTGTAGGAATGATAGCGATTGGTATCGTGGGAAAGATCATGGATGTTATCTTAAAGCTGATCGAAAGGAGGGTGCTTAGTTGGAATTATTAGGAAAACACTATGTGAATGTCGAAGGCTTCAGCAAAAGCTTCGGAGACACGTGCATTCTGTCGAATATTCAGTTCCATGTCTCGAAGGGCGAATTTATATGTATCGTTGGGAGCAGCGGATGTGGGAAAAGCACTCTTCTACGGAGTCTGTCCGGGTTAGATACAGACTATGAGGGACAGATTCTGGTAGATGAAAAAGAAGTGACAAAGCCGACGAAAAATATCGGTTATATCTTTCAGGAGAACCGGTTGTTCCCATGGATGACCGTGGAGGAAAATGTGGGCTTCTCTCTGGACAGCGGCAGCAGGGAAGAAAGAAGAAATAAAGTGCGCGAGGCAATCCGGATGGTCGGACTGGAACCGGCTGCAAAGCAATATCCGAAGACACTGTCCGGCGGTATGGCGCAACGCGCAAACATAGCACGGACACTTGTGAATAAGCCAGAGGTTTTACTATTGGACGAGCCATTTGGCGCACTCGATGCTTTTACGAAAATCAATCTTCAGGAGAAATTATGTGAGATCCGGAGTGCGGAAGGAACGACGATGATCATGGTGACACATGATATCGAAGAGGCGGTGTACCTTGCCGACCGGATCATCATTTTAGATAAAAATCTTGGTGTTATAAAGAAAATTGTGAATGTGGATCTGCCGAGACCAAGGGATCGGAACAGTAACTATTTTAATGATCTGCGCAAAGAGATTTATGGATACTTCTTCGAGACGAAAGAAATCGTGGAAGATTACAATATTTAGCGGGAGGAAATGCATATGAGAAAAATATTTGCTTTAATGACGGTAGCGGTTTTGCTGGTGGGTATGATTTCCGGATGTGGCAAGGCTGAGAAAAATGCGGATACGGCACAGACGCAGACACTGAATCTGGCAATCCAGCCAGCCGTTGGTTTCTTACCATTATATATTATGCGGGATGAGCAGTTGCTTGAGAAGGCGCTTGCGGATGCCGGCTATGATGTGAAAGTGACCTATACAGAATACGAATCCGGCCCGCCCGAAAACGAAGCATTTGCGGCAGGGCTTGTAGATATCGGAATCATGGGAAATGTACCGACACTGTCAGGAATTGCATCCGGACAGAACAGAACGCTGATCGGGATTGCATATAACGGAGAGGCGACGGAGGCAATCATCGTGCCAAAGGATTCCGATATAAAAACGGTTGCAGACCTGAAGGGTAAGAAGATTGGACTGGTTGTCGGTTCCATCGCGCAGAATCTGGTGTCTGCAGTATTCGAGGAGAATAATCTGAAATTCAGTGACGTGGAATTCGTGAATCTGTCTGCCGGAGAACAGCCGCAGGCACTTGCAAATGGGCAGGTCGATGCGGTAGCGGTCTGGGAGCCTACGATCTCCAAGCTGACAGCAGATGGAAGCAATGTGGTATTGGCAGATGGAACCGGTGTATTTCTGGGAGAGAATCCGATTATCGCAAGAGGTGAATATATAGAGAAGAATCCGGAGATCGTCCAGATCTATATGGATACCTATAAGAAAGCGGCAGAGCTGCTGGCAGCGGACACGGAAAAATATGTGGAACAATACAGTGATTATTTTGGATTGGATACATCCATTATACGTTCAGCTCTGGCAAATGCGAAGCAGCCGATTGCGATTACAGATGCAGATGTGACGGATCTTCAGAAGACGGCAGATTTTCTGAAAAATGAGAATCTGGTAACGAAGGAGATCAAGGTGGAAGATTATGTTGATTTCACATTTAGTGAAGGTCTGAAGTAAGGAGGCAGTCTATGGTAGAAGCAAGA
The DNA here is from genome assembly GCA_963659815.1 of Butyricicoccaceae bacterium. Lineage (GTDB taxonomy): Bacteria > Bacillota > Clostridia > Lachnospirales > Lachnospiraceae > Coprococcus_C. The sequence continues at coordinate 19,942 of CAVKUW010000051.1, read as the reverse complement.
GACAAAGAATGGCGGAAAAAAGAGCCATCTTTAAGGGAAGTGACAGAAAAATATCCGGACATGCCGGCAAGCTGGATCTTAAAAGCAGATATCCAGAGACGTGGACTCTGGTATGCGCCGAATGCAGTTGCGCAGATTGATCCGGCAGTTCACGCAGTTCATCAGGATGGAAAAGATCTGTTCCGTAACAGTGTGGATTTTGTACCGGAAGGATTGATCTGGAATGATGGAAGCTATCTGATCGCGAACTTTGATTTTGATCAGGAGCATCCGGCAAGAGATCCGTATATCGTTGATTATGTTGATGGAAAATATGTGATTATAGATGAAGGTGAGATTCTTTCGGATTTTCAGGGATTTTGGGAGAAGCCGGATTTCTATAACAAAAAAGCATCCAACGGAGAACCTTTAAGTACTTATGTGCAGGCAAGACCGCAGCGTATAGAAGTCAGTGTGAATAAATACTGCCATTTCTGGGATTGCCCGAAGGAAGGCTGTAAATACTGCCCGCTTTCCCCATCTTTCAAAGCGAGTGGAGCGACGGAGGAACAAAGCGAGCTTCAATATATGCGGGAGGCTTTCGAGGAGGCGTTCAAGCAGAAGGGCAGATTTACACAGGTACTTTTGACTGGTGGATCGATTTTGTCCGGTGAGGAATTGTTTGATGATGAATTGGAGAGCTATATCCGGGTGTTGAAGATGATAGGAGAGTTTTTCCCGGGAAGAAGATTTCCGTCGCAGTTGATCTCGTCCGCATTCAGCGAGAGACAATTAGAGCGGCTGTATAATGAAACAGGTCTGACGATGTACACGACAGATATCGAGGTGTTCGATAAGGAGAAATTCGACTGGATCTGCCCGGGGAAAGCGAATAAGCTTGGGTATGACGAGTGGAAACGTAGGTTGATCGCAGCGGTCGATATATTTGGACAGGGAAATGTAACATCCGGCGCCGTGCTTGGAACCGAGCTTGCGACACCGCATGGATTTATCTCAGAGGATGAAGCATATGAGCATGTTGTCGAGGAAGCAGAGAGTATCATATCACACGGTATCGCACTCGCTGCCAATATATGGAGACCGACACCGAAATCAATCTTCCAGAATCAGGTTTCGCCAACGCTCGATTATTTTGTAAGGGTGTACAGGGCGTTTGACCGCTTACAGCGAAAATACATCACGAATCCATATAACGATGATTTCCGGCGATGCGGTGCACATGTAGGACTGGATCTGATGCGGACATACTAGGAGGTGTAGCGATGAGTGTGTTAAATAAAGAATTGACAGAGTGGATCAATGATCCGACGTCCTTGAAATCACTGGCAACTGTAAGCCGGGAAGGGGTTCCACATGTGGCATACAAGGGAAGTCTGCATGTGGAGGATGATCAGATCGTATTTTATGATCTGATCCAGAGTTCCCAGACCAATAAAAATCTGGTGCATGCGATATGGTTTAACGGAACTGTCGCTGTCAACATTTTGACGGCGGATAAGCGGAGCTTCTTAATCCTTGGAAAACCGGTGAAATCTGTGACAGCCGGGAGAGGATTTGAGAAGGTGTATGTGAAGCTGCAGGAAGAAAGGGGAACCGATGTGGATCTGTCTGCCATCTGGTATATCGAGCCTTTGCAGGTTCGGGAGGACACTTATGTGGCAAGGCGGGATGCGGAAGAACGCAAATATCCATATATCCGCCATCTGGACAGAGTGTGAGAATGTGCTTGCAGATTTTACCAAAATCGTCTACAATGATACCATACTAAACAAGTAGGATAAATAGGAATACAAAAAGAGGGGATGTAGGATGTCTGTAATACAAATCGCAAAAATGGCTGGAACATCACCGGCAACGGTTTCGAGAATATTGAATAACCCAGAGTATCATTGTACAGATCCTGCCGTCCGGGATAAGGTGTGGAAGGCTGCAATGGAGCTTAATTATGTGCCAAATGAAGCAGCCCGCAATCTGAAACGGGGAACGAAAGCTTCGCAGGACAAAGTGCGCTATATACAGGTGCTTATGACACGGACAGAGCAAAGTAACACAGATCCTTTCTTTGCAGAGGTGTTACGCGTGGTGGAATCGGAGATTCACCGTAATTCCTGCATATTATCCCATGTCTGGTATATGTCGGTATTTTCGAACGACAAGCAGTGCCGGTTAAACAATCTGACTCATCTGGTGGAAGATCTATATCAGGAAACCGAAGGGAAAAGTGATGGTTTGATCGTGATCGGACGATGCAACAAAGAGGCTTTGCGCTATCTGAAGCAGCGGTTTAAGAATCTGGTGTCGATCAACCGGAATTCCACGAACCGGGAGATCGATGAAGTAACCTGCGATGGTAGAAAAATAGCCACAACAGCGGTAGAGTATCTGGTTGAAAAGGGACACAACGATATCGGCTATGTCGGGGAATGTCACGGAGAGTCCCGTTATAAGGGATATGTGGATACCTTGATGCGACATGAATTAGAGCTTAATCCTGCTTATATATTTGAGACAAAGCAGACAGAAAAAGCAGGGTTTGAGATCATGGAAAAGATACTAAAATCCGACGATATTCCAACGGCAATCTACTGTGCCAATGATATTACGGCAATCGGTATGCTCAAAGCACTTGAGAAAATCAAGAAGAAATATTTTAATATTTCTATCATTTCCAGTGATGATATTGAACAGGCGCAGTTTACAAAACCAATGCTTACGACGGTTGCCCTGCCAAAGGTGGAGATGGGGCGATTCGCAGTATATCTGCTCATTGACCGGATCAATGGAAATCATGCTTCTGTCACGACGATGGAACTTGAAGGGCGTCTGGTTATCCGTGAGAGCTGTGTTGACGTTCAGGACAGCTGGTGGAATTATTCGATTTAAAACTCAAACTTATAATAGAAAAGTTCAGGATGTAAATAAAAACAACATTTTAAGTGAATTAACCGGAAAAACTGTGAATGAAAAGACCGGTCGTTTCCGGTTGATTTTTTTAAGTTTCTATTGTATGTTTGACATAATTTGAAGGCAGGAATCTCATAATACAATAGAAAGAGAGTGAAGCAATGAATATATTTGATGTCGTAGGACCTGTGATGGTTGGACCGTCGAGCTCCCATACCGCAGGTGCTGTTAAAATAGGATATATCAGCCGGAAACTGCTGGGTGAACAGCCGGTTTCCGCACGGATTTTGTTATATGGAAGCTTTCTGACGACCGGGAAAGGACATGGTACACGGAAGGCGCTTTTGGCGGGCTTACTTGGAATGCAGCCGGACGATGCGCGGATTCCGCAGGCGTTGGAGCTTGCCGAAGAGCAGGGCATGCAGATCGAATTTGGAGAGGCACAGTTAAAGGAAGCGCACCCGAACACCGCACAGCTTTATCTGCAAGGGAAGGATGGCAGAAGTCTGGAGATCATCGGGCAGTCGTTAGGCGGCTCCCGGATCAACATTGCCGAAATCGATGGAATCGAGACGAATTTCTCCGGCGATTATCCGACGCTTGTCGTACACAATCAGGATCAGCCGGGACACGTGGCAGAGGTGACGTCGATGCTTTCGCACAAAGGCGTGAACATTGCGTACATGCAGCTGTACCGCTCCAGCCGTGGCGGAGAGGCAGTTATGGTTGTGGAATGTGATCAGGAGATTCCGAAGGAGGGCATTGACTGGCTGAAGAAGGTCGAAGGTGTCAAGAAGGTCACATATCTTAGTATAGGAGGCGATGCGAAATGATAACGTATCATTCGATTCAGGATATATTGGAGCTGTGCGAGAAAGAACAGATGGCGTTCTGGCAGGTGATCGAACGTGCGGATATGGAAGAACGTGCGGTAACAGAAGAGGCGTCCTATGCGAAGATGCAGAGTATGTATGAGGCGATGCGGCATGCGGATGCAACGTACGATGCAAAGCTTACGTCAGCATCCGGTCTGGTTGGCGGCGATGGTGCGAAGCTTCGTGTATATAATGAAGCGGGCAAGAATCTCTGCGGTGATTTCTTAGGTCTGGTTATGGAGAAGGCAATCAAGATGGCAGAGGGAAATGCGTGCATGCGCCGGATCGTTGCGGCACCGACGGCAGGTTCATGCGGTGTGATACCGGCGGTGTTCCTGACTGCGGAGGAGAAGCTTGCGTGTACGGAAGAACAGATGGTGGCTGCGATGTACATTTCCGCAGGGGTAGGTGCTGTGATTGCGGAAAATGCTTCAATCGCCGGGGCGTCTGGTGGCTGCCAGGCGGAGATCGGATCTGCATCTGCGATGGCTGCGGCAGGACTATGCTTCCTGCAGGGTGGTACGAATGAGATGATCGCGAATGCGGCTGCACTGGCACTTAAAAATATGCTTGGACTTGCATGTGATCCCGTCTGTGGACTGGTGGAAGTACCTTGTGTGAAACGGAATGTTGCCGGAGCCGTCAATGCGGTAAGTGCGGCACAACTATCTTTGGCAGGGATTAAGAGTGCGATTCCGGTGGATGAAGTGATCGACGCGATGCGTAGAATTGGAAATGAAATGTCTCCGAACATAAAAGAAACGGGTCAGGGTGGACTTGCAACCACCCCGACCGCGATTCAAATAGGAAAGAGTTTATAATTGTGAAGAAATATTTATTATTTTTATTTAAGGCTGTGTGACTGCATAATCCGAAAAGCTTGTGGTCGATTCGGCGTCACTTGTGTCAACCGTTGTGCTGTAGCTGTCGACGGTAATTGTGTAGCTGCTTGTACCCTGTACATAGACTGTGCCATCGGTTCCGACGATTGTAACGGTCTTGCCGCTTGCATCGGTGATCGTTCCGGCACAGTAGAGATTTGTCAGTGTGCTGTCACCGGTTACCGTCCATGTGCTTCCTTTTTCAATATAGACATTGCAGTAGCCGTCGCCGCCATTTCCGGCATAGGTCTCATCATCGGTAATGGCACCTGTGAGTGTACTGCTACCGGTCATGTAGAAATCAAGCTGGCTGATGGAATCCCAGATCACATCGCCCTCCATGTCCTGATCGATGGCGGTGAATTTACAATCGGCACCGTTGGAACCGGAAGTACCCCAGCCACGCTGGTTGTTGTTGCCGGTACAACGAAGGAAGAAATCATTGTCATCGGCATAAGTGATATCTACATCATTTAAGATAAATGTGGACTCGGTATTGGTCGTATAGAACATACCGCCATTTTTTGCTGTCAGGCTGCCGCCGTCCATTTCAAATGTACTGTTACCAACCTCCGAATCACCGGACATGCTCTGGTATAAAATAACATTCCATGTGCAGTCATTCTGGCTGTCGTCTGACATATTTCCGGTCAGATCGGTATCAAATAAACGAAGTGAATTTAATCCCTCGATGCAGACTGCTTCGGAACCATTTGCAGTAAGTGTTGCATTGTTGACTGCGATATCAGCAGTGCTGTATACGGCAGGGGAACCGGTTCCGTTTGAGGTGTAAGTTCCTCCGTCGACGACCATCGTTCCGCCGCCCCGGTCACTACGGATAGCGGCAGAAGAGTTACCATCTGTCTCTACATCGAGATCCCATGCATAGAGTGTACCGCCGCCAGCCGCGTGGATACCACCGGCTGTATTTCCGGTTGTCTTGATCGTGGAATCGGAGATGTAGACGGTACCGTCACCGTAGGCAAATGCGCCTGCGGCACCGTCGGCATCGGTTGTGATCGTACTGTTCGTGATCGTTGTCTGTCCGTCGGTTGTAAGGATTGCCGCGCCGACACCATAGAAGCTGGAGTTATCGCCGCCGCTGCTTTCCTCAGAGGATCTTGTTACGGTAATGTTATTTAACGTTACATTTGCACCATCGTACACATGGATGGCATTTTCGTCCGTGCCTGTGGATTCAAATGTTTCGCCGTCCACGTCAGCATCGGTTGTATATTCCGAGACAGCATCGTAGCTTTCCACTCCACCGGAGTTTCCGCCGCCCGGCTGTCCCGGAGCACCTCCACCTGCATTTCCGTTCGAAATTACAATGGCAGTTACCGTTCCGTCATCATCGAAGGTTACCTGTATCGTGTCACCGACTTGGATATCTGTCAGGGATGCGTCGGTGGAAGTTGCCATGTCACCACCCGGAGCATTTCCGGAAGGGGCTTCGCCATCCGGCATTTCCGGAGGTGTGTTGCTGTCTGAATTATTGTCTGAACTGCTGTCGCCAGACTGACCGCCATTATCGGAAGGAGCTTCACCATCCGGTTTCTCTGGAGGTGTATTGCTGTCTGAACTGTTATCATCAGACTGACCGCCATTATCGGAAGGAGCTTCACCATCCGGTTTCTCTGGAGGCGTGTTGTTGTCTGAACTGCTGTCATCGGACTGACCGCCGTTATCGGAAGGAGCTTCACCATCTGGTTTCTCCGGAGGTGTGTTGCTGTCTGAACTGCTGTCGCCGGACTGACCGCCATTATCAGAAGGAGCTTCGCCGTCCGGCATCTCAGGTGGTGTATTGGAACTATCATCGCCAGACATCTCAGGCGGCTGTCCCATGCCTTCACGGGTGATCTCTACATCATCATTTACGGTAAAGGAAATGTCATCCTCCTCGCCTTCCGGTGTCATGGAGATTGTATCACCATCAATCTCGGTTACCTCACCGGAGATCGTCTGTCCTGCATAGCTGTTTCCTTCCTTGACTGCCTCCGTCGGCGTTGCCTCGCTGGTTGTTGTCGATTCTGTTTTATTTGCACATCCGCCAAGCAGGGCAGTTGCAAGCATCGTTACTGTTACAAGTGGTAAAATGGATTTTTTCTTCATAAAATCACGTCCTTTCAAATTCGTTTTGTTTTTGTTTACAATACGAAGTATAGAGGACGAACCTTAAATCAACCTTAGAAATAAAAAAAGTCTGATAAACTTTTGTCTATCAGACTTAAAAACTGTGTATTTTACTTCTCATCCCTCTTTCGAACCGCCAGCGCCGGAACCAGTCCAATCACGAAAGGCACGATCCATGTGAATAATCGGTAGACCACAAGGGCAGCAGCTACGGCGTCGCCGTCAGGAATGACACAGGCAAAGAACAACGCGAATACAAAGTCCAGTGTACCGACACCGGATGGTGCCAGCATGACACAGCCAACCATGTTGCAAACGGCGGTCAGCCCCAGACAGGTTGCAACCGTGGCAGAATAACTACCGGCAAAGAAAATTCCCGGAATTGCATACCAGCATGCGAATTTGAAGAAATCCAATCCGACGACAGTTAGGAATAACCGCTTGTCTTTCCATACGATACGTCCTTGTTCCTGCAGATAGTCGATGGAAACTTGTGCCTTATCTAACAGCGGATACAGACGGCTCTTTTGTTTCACAAGCTTTCGAGCCAGCTTCATGATCAGATCTGAAAATTTCTTGGAAACTGTTAATATGAACAAAAACAGACAGATCAACGAAATCACAACTGCTCCGGCAAACATATACCACGCGTATTTACGGATGCCACTGTGACCACTCAGAATCAGAAGGATAAAAGACACAACGCCAAAGATTCCAATTGTGATCTTCTGGAATGTGTACTGCGCGATAGACATACCGGTCGCGGTACTCACGCGGATGCCGTGCAGATTATAATAATAAAGCTGTGCGACGCCGGTTCCGCTTCCAAGTGTTGCAATCCTGTAAAAAGTACACAGATATGCGCAGGTAATTCCCTGCCATACAGATAACCGATGGTCGCAGGTGTTCGTCATTGCACTGATGATGCAGCCCTCGGCGATGAAATACAGATTTCCAAGCAGCAGACACACGATCAGCTTCCATACAGGTGTTATCTGGATTTCTTCCAGAGCTTCCTGCATCAGATCCTGATTTTTATAGCATACGAAAGCAATCAGCGCAAAGATGACGAACCATTTTGCGATGCTTTTCAATATTGTTTTCTGACTTTTATCTGCCTGCTTTGTAACTTCCATCTGTGTTCCCCCATCATATGGAAATAATAGATAATAGCGTTATTTTATTATGTTTGTCCGATCTTTGCAAGATATATTCCTGTTTTCACATTTTTCTCACAAATACATACAATGAAGTATACAAAGAGAATGTTTGAGGTAACCATTTTGGATTCTTATAGAAATTATGGTTGCGGCAGAGGTCGCAACATGAATCCGCGCGGCACAAATGGCGGCTATCCGTATTCTGGTTCCAGTCGCTGCGTTATGCCGGGCGATGCAATGTGCCGGAAACCAGCTATGCCGGATTGTGGCTGTGGCAATAAACCAATGATGTCCGATTGCGGTTGCAAGGAAATGCCGATGAAGCCGGATTGTGGTTGTGGTGAAATGCCAATGAAATCGGACTGCGGTTGTGCATCTGTTTCACGCAGAAGCAATTGCGACTGCGGAGACAAAAACGAACATATGCGTCACATGCCGGTCGGCATAGGCTATGTTCCAATGCAAAAATGGGAGGAAATGTACGATCCTGCAACAGCACTGTGTCAGGGCACTGCATTCCCTTCGCTGAATCTGATTTTCTGTGGGAAGAGGGGGTAACGGATCATGAAACCTATGTGCAAAGCAGAACTTCGACAGTTTATCGATCAGGTTTCCTTTATGATCGATGATATTACCTTATTCTTAGATACGCACCCGGACTGCCGGGAAGCAGTCGACGCATACAATCATTTCAAGATGATGCGGTGCGAAGCAGTATCTGACTATGTAAAGCAGTACGGTCCGCTCAATCGTTATGATGTGGACACGTGCGATGATTGGAATGCATGGATCGATGGTCCGTGGCCTTGGGAAGGAGCGTGTGGTTGTTAAATGTGGATTTATGAAAAGAGACTTCAATGTCCTGTGAATATCAAGGAGACAAATGCGAAGCTGGCACAGGCAATCATATCACAATATGGCGGCCCTGACGGGGAGATGGGCGCATCCATGCGATATCTGTCCCAGCGGTACGCCATGCCATACAAGGAATGTCAGGCAGTATTGACCGATATCGGAACCGAGGAACTTGGTCATCTGGAGATCGTTGCATCCATCATCTACCAGTTGACAAAGAACCTTTCTATGGAAGAAATCAAAGCTTCCGGCTTTGACAAATATTATATCGATCACACGATTGGTATCTGGCCACAGGCGGCTGGTGGTGTTCCATTTAATGCATGTGAATTCCAGAGCAAGGGCGACACGATCACTGATCTGTACGAGGATCTGGCTGCCGAGCAGAAGGCACGCAGTACCTACGACAATATCCTCCGGTTATGTAAAGACTACCCGGATGTCTACGAGCCAATCAAATTCCTGCGTGCACGTGAGATCGTACATTTCCAGCGGTTCGGTGAAGCACTTCGTCTGGTACAGGATAAATTGGATGAGAAGAATTTCTATGCATTCAATCCGGCGTTTGACCGTTCGGCACCTTGCGTGGATAAGAAGAAATGTAATTGTGACAAACAATAATTTATTTGAACTGAGATATAAAAAGGGACTGTCTCGCTGATTAGCGGCAGTCCCGATTTTTTACTCCTGCAGTGTATAAAATAACTTCGTCTCATCCACGATCTGATATTTCCCATCGGTATAATCGACAATCATCACATTACAGTTTTGCTGCAATCCGCCCGACCAGAAATCCTTGATCTCATGTTTTTTGATATAAGACATAATTCCTTTGTTGAGCGCACCATGTGCGACGATCATAACACGTTCGCAGGAATTCGCGAGTGGTTCGATCTTATCCTGCATAAAATCTCCGGCACGTGCGATCAGATGTGGAAGTGTCTCGGCATCGTCGGCAGGTACATACAATTCCGGCTGCTTGAAGAAGTAGCGGAATGTAAGCGCTTCGTCCTTGATCAGCTCTGAGAAATTCTGCCCCTCAAAATGCCCGAATGATAATTCGCGCAACCGGTCGTCGGTTTCAATCTCAATGTCGCGTCCGTTCCGGATCAGACAGGCTGTTTCGTAGGCACGTTTAAGCGGACTGGAGAAGATTTTATCAATTTGTGTGTCCATCAGTGCTTCACCGGTCAGGCTGGCAACCTTACGACCATTTTCACTTAATTCGATATCCTCGCGTCCCTGCAGCCGTTTTTCCCGGTTCCATAAGGTTTCTCCGTGGCGTACTATGTATAATTCCATGTTTATTCTCCGTTCTGTCTATAGGATCACCGTAAGTGCATCTTACATATATATTGCAATTACGGATACCAGTAGTTATATATTCTCAATCTGCCAGTCAATTGGAGCAACACCATGTCTCTGCAAAAATTCATTCGCCTGACTGAAATGCTTACAGCCAAAGAATCCACGGTAGGCGGAGAGTGGCGATGGATGAGGCGCTTTCAAAATCAAATGATTTGGATTGTCCAACATAGCTGCTTTTTTCTGCGCAAAGCTTCCCCACAACAAAAATACGATTGGCTGATTCTGCTTGTTGACGGCGCGGATTGCCGCGTCTGTAAATTCTTCCCAGCCCATGCCCTGGTGGGAGGCTGCCTGATGTGCCCGTACGGTTAAAACTGCGTTGAGCAGAAGAACGCCCTGCTCTGCCCATTTGACAAGGTAGCCATTATTTGGAATATAACAGCCGACATCGTCGTGTAATTCCTTATATATATTGACCAGTGATGGCGGAATCTCCACGCCCGGCTTTACAGAGAACGAAAGTCCGTGCGCCTGTCCGGGACCGTGATAAGGGTCCTGTCCGATGATGACGCATTTGACATCCTTTAATGGTGTCAGATGAAATGCATTGAAGATATCATCTCCGGGTGGATAGATCGTGTGGGTGCTGTATTCTTTTCCGACAAAATCAAACAGTTTCCGATAATATGGCTTATTATATTCTGGTGCCAAAACCTTAGCCCAGTCATTTCGAATTGGTGGCATAATACTCTCCTTTGTAAGTGCTGCCGGCGCGAAGCTGGCAGATATCAATCCGTTGTTTTCTATTAACACTAGATTATCACAACTGCCAGAAGAATACCACATGGATTTTCTCTATAAAATAGGAAATATTTTGCAGATGTAAATCTTTTCGGTTTATTTGGAAAAAGGTGGTTGACCGCAAAAAGAATCTGTGATAATGTAAGTCTGTAAATGCAGAGAAGAGGAATAGTAGGAATCCAAAGGATTTCAGAGAGTCGTTGGTTGGTGTGAAACGATAATCCGAAGATTTTGAACTCGCCTTGGAGCAGCCGATTGAACAGATGTGAGACAGGAAGGTTTGACATTAGTAGATTTGGACGGAGCCTGACCGTTACAGCGGGAAGATATAGGATGCATGCATCTTTGTATCTGTGAGAGCATACGATATGTATGAATTAGAGTGGTACCGCGTAAGAGGTTAGAATGATGAAACTTGCGTCTCTAAGTAGTTGTTGGAGGCACAGGTTTATTTTTTTATGTATGGAGGTAGAAAGATGAAGAATTTTGAGCATTACAAGCGTGGCTATTATATGCCGCCGGTACAGAGTACAGACTGGGTAAACAAAGAGTATATCGATAAGGCACCTGCATGGTGCAGCGTAGATCTGCGTGATGGTAATCAGGCGCTGATCATTCCGATGAGTCTGGATGAGAAGCTTGAATTTTTCAAAGAATTGGTACGTGTAGGTTTCAAGGAAATCGAGGTTGGTTTCCCTGCAGCTTCTGAGACAGAATACAAGTTCTGCCGGACATTGATCGAGGAGAATCTGATTCCGGATGATGTGACGATTCAGGTTCTGACACAGGCAAGAGAGCATATTATCAAGAAGACATTTGAGGCAATTCAGGGTGCAAAGAATGTCGTTGTGCATCTGTACAATTCGACATCCTACGCACAGAGAACACAGGTATTCAAGAAGTCCAAGGAAGAGATTCTGAAGATCGCAACAGACGGCGCAAAGCTGTTAAATGATATGGCAGACCAGTATGGTGTGAACCATCAGTTTGAGTACTCACCAGAGAGCTTTACCGGAACTGAAGTCGACTATGCATTGGAAGTATGTAATGCAGTCATCGACATCTGGAAGCCGACACCGGAGCGTAAGGTTATCATCAACCTTCCTGCAACGGTTGAGATGTCATTGCCACATGTTTACGCAAGTCAGATTGAGTACATGAGCAAGAACCTGCATGACCGTGAGAATGTTGTACTTTCCCTTCACCCACACAACGATCGTGGTTGCGGTGTCGCAGATGCAGAGCTTGGTATCTTAGCTGGTGCAGACCGTATTGAGGGTACTTTGTTTGGAAATGGTGAGCGTACCGGTAACGTTGATATTATCACACTTGCGATGAATATGTTTACACACGGCGTTGATCCGAAGCTGGATCTGTCTGATATTCCACATTTGACAGAGGTTTATGAGAGACTGACAAGAATGCACGTATACGAGCGTTCTCCATACACAGGACAGTTGGTATTTGCAGCGTTCTCCGGTTCGCATCAGGATGCAATCGCAAAGGGCATGAAGTACCGTGAGAATGATCCGGATGGTATGTGGACCGTTCCGTATCTGCCATTAAATCCGGAGGATGTCGGAAGAAAATATGACGGCGATGTTATCCGTATTAATAGCCAGTCCGGAAAGGGCGGTATCGGATTCTTATTGGAGCAGAAGTATGGATTTAACCTGCCACCGAAGATGCGTGAGGATCTTGGATATACAGTTAAGGGTGTATCTGATCATCAGCATAAGGAGCTTTCTCCGAAGGAAGTACTGGATATCTTCCAGAATGAATATGTAAACCGTGAGGATACGGTCAAGCTTGTGGAGTGCCATTTCAAGCAGATCGACGGTATTCAGGCAGAGCTTACAATTCTCGTAAATGGCGAGAAGAAGGTATATCATGGACAGGGAAATGGACGTCTCGATGCGATTAGCAATGCAATCATGAAGCATTTTGATATCAAGTTCTCCCTTGTTACATACGAAGAACATGCATTGCAGGTAGGTTCGGATTCACAGGCATGTGCGTATGTTGGTTTGGAAGTTGAAGGCGTAAATGGCATTGTCTGGGGTGCAGGTATCAAGTCCGATATTATTGATGCATCTGCATATGCTTTGATCAGTGCATTGAACCGTTCAAACCATATGAACAAATAGACATTTGAATAAAATATACCATGTTGTTTCTTCTTGTTTTATCTGACAGTTTGTGCTAGAATAATCTAAATGTTGTGTTGTATTGTGTCGATAATACAGTTAACAACATGCGCGGATAAATGAGTAGAAAACGAGCAGGAGGAGTAACACCATGATATTTGTGAAGTCGGAAGACTTGAAATATGGTATGCGTCTGGCAAAACCAATCTACAATAAGACTGGCGTTTTGCTGTATGAGCGTAATACAAGACTGACACTTCAGGGTATCGAGAGTGTAAAGAACTTCGGACTGCTTGGACTTTATATTTTGGAGCCAGCGGAGCCGGTGCCACCGATGTCTGAGGAAGACCTGGACTTTGAGCGTTTTCAGACGATGGCAGTGTTCAGTATCCGGGAAGAGCTGGATAACATCATTGCCGGCAGAGAGCCGATCAATCTGAAGCGTCTGGCGAATGCGATTATTACGAACTATGGACGGCTGGATCACAAGATTACATTTACACAGAATCTTCGCTCCACAACGGATTACGTGTATAAGCATGTAATCAATACGGCAATTTTGTGTGCGCTGATTTCGGCACAGGTGTATTACACACCTACGGAGCAGGAAGAACTGGTATTGGCAGCATTGCTGCATGATATCGGAAAGCTGTTATTGCCGAATAAGGTGCGTGAGAAATACGATGATTACGATACAAATGATCTGATCATTGTCAAGAAGATTCAGAACGATGGACTGGGACTGCTCAGACCGGAGATCGGAATCGACAGTGGTGTCCGTAGAATTGTAGCCCAGATTCACCGGATGGAATACGGAAACAGTAATCTGGAACAGGGCAAGATTTTAAAGAGTACGAAGATTTTGAAAGTTGCGAATCTGTTTGATACGATGACCAGTATGAAGATCAGTGAGGAAGCGATATCAGAGATTGCAGCAATCAAATATCTGTTACTGAATAAAGATGAGTTCGATGAGGAGATTGTTGGAGCACTCATCAAGAGTATCAACATCCTGACACCGGGTGTCTGTATCGAGCTTACAAACCGTGAGAAAGGACTTGTCATATCGGAGAATCCGCAGAACATTCTGCGTCCGGTTGTCTTAGGCTTCTCGACGAATAAAATTTATGATTTGAGTAATAATGGTGTATATCGGCGTTACCAGATCGTTGATATAATGAAGACTATGGATAATCGTATCAAGGTTGACCGGGAGCGATTGGAAGAGTACATGAATAAGCGATGATTGGAAGCAATTATCGCTTGTTCCATTTATAGACAAAAATACATCCGAATCCGAACGAGGAGGTATGCAAGATGGCAGAAAATATATTCAATGAAAAACAGGATTATATCGTTGCAGCGCGTGACGAGGTCATAAAACGGGATGAATATGCGGCAAATATTGATCGCATGAAACAGCAGCAGAAGAAGCTGTCAAGAAGCATTGCTTCAGAAGAAAAATCTATTGCGGATGAGATTGCGACGACGATCAAGAAGCGGCGGCAGGAGATTCAGGCAACCTATGATGACCGGCTCGATGACAATCGTGCGCGGAAAAAGAAGGTGGCGAACAAGCGCAACAAGAAAAAAGAGGAGCGCATGGATAAGCGTTATCATGAAGAGACAAAAAGCCTGCGGGAAAGCGACAAGGATCTCAAGGTTGAGATGCAGACACTGCTGCGGAAATATAAGCTTCCGTCCTTCTGTGGAAAGAAATTATATTTTGCATTGTTTTATGCGCGGAATGTGCGTGAGTTTGGCTTGAAGCTTCTGGCATTTATAATCGGGTTTGGTGGTATTCCGGGACTTGTAACATTTCTGGTGAAAAAGCTTGTGCTCGATACAAAGAAAGATATCAACGTTGCGTTCTGGTGTGCACTGGTTGCGGCAGGAACACTGATTCTTTTGTTGCTGATTTATTTTGCAATATACAGTAAGACAAAACTCAAACATATGGATGCGATGACACAGGCGCGTAGTATACGTGACAAGATGATCGCGAATAAGAAACATGCGAATGCAATCCGTCATTCCATCAATAAAGATCACGATGACAGTCAGTATAATCTGGATGCATACGATGAGAAGATGGATAATCTGGATGCGGAAGCAGATGCCATTGGTAAGGAAAAACAGGAGGCTCTTCGTACATTTGAGGAAGAGACGACATTTATGATCACAGAAGAGATCAATAACCGCAGGCTTCCGGCATTAGAAGCAATGAAGGAAGAAAAGGCAAACATGGAAAATGAAGTCGCTGCGGAGGAAAAACGCTTCTCGGATCAGACACTTTTGATCGCGAATAAATACGCTGCCATTCTTGGTGAGGATCTGTGTCGGCAGGACAAGCTGGAGGAACTGATTACAATTATGCAGGAGGGACAGGCGGACAATGTTTCGGAAGCAATCGCGGTCTACAAAGGTCAGAAGGCATCCAGATAACGAATCGAATATTTGAGTGCGTTTGCAATGCAGTCTGCGAGCTGCATGACAGTGTACAGACGGGTGGATTGCAGAAGACCCGGATGTCCACCAGACACGTTTACAATGCCGGTAATGGAGAGATCTCCGATTGCCGGCAATTTCTTTTTTACGCCTTTTCCGGGCAGGATAGGACCATCGTTGATCGTGACAAGTCCGACGTGGGAGCTGCTTCCGAGCGAAGCATCGATAGCGATGACAAATGGATTTTCATAATTGTTTTGAATATCATGTAAGGTGTCACGGATATTCAGGGCATGGACAGGCGCAGACAGACAGCCCATTACATGGAAGGTTTCACTGTAATTTAAGAGCTGTTCTCCGACGAGCGGACCGAGACAGTCGCCTGTGGCACGGTCAGTTCCAATACATAAAATGATTGGGGTATATTGTTCTATCTCTACATCCTGCAGATATTCCAGAATACATTTTCCAAGCTCTATATGGGCATATCCTTGTGCAACATCAAAATATTGAATCCTATTTCTGCGTTCCGCTACTTCCTTCATAAACACCTCAGCCACGTTTGCTCCTTCTATACTCTATGCAGAAAGTATTAACAAGTTGTTAGAAAAATAAACAAAGCTGCAATCTGTTTCCTTTTCTGTCGCAGAATACATGTTGTTGAAATAAGTTGCGGTGGAAAGCCGGATACAGGCGACAGGTTTCGAAGCACAGAAAAAGGTGTTGATGCTATATTCTATAAAACAAATTATGGAGGCGTAGCATAGCATGATTGAAGTTATCTATGATAAGGACAAGGAAAAAGACAAGCAGGAATCAAACGAAAAAAATGAGCACGAGGTAAGCGTGAACCTGCGCCTGCCGAAAAACATAAGACAGATTGGTTCTCCAGACGGACATAAGCGAATCTACATGGAGGACTATGTCGTAACATATTTGAATTATATTGCAAGGCCGGGCAGCACGCAGGCAAGAGGGGCGATTCTGCTTGGCGAAAGCAAGAAATCAGATGCTGGAGATGTGATATTCATCAGTGGTGCGGTCGATGCACAGAATATCGAATTCGATATGGATGAGAGTGAATTTACACAGGAGATCTGGACGGAGATCTATGATCAGGTGAAACAGTTTTTTCCGGGACTTTCCGTAATGGGATGGTTTTTGTCGCGCATGGGGTTTTCGACAGCCATCAATGACAAGATCGAGAAAATGCATGTGGAGAATTTCCCAGGAAAGGACAAGGTGTTATTTATCACCGATTCGCTGGAGTCGGAGGATGCCTTTTATATGTATGAACACGGACAACTGGTGAAGCAGAAGGGCTACTATATTTACTATGAGAAGAATGAGGCGATGCAAAACTACATTATGAAGCAAAAGGGGGATGCCCCCTTGGAGCAGTCTGAGATTCAGAGAAAAGACGAAGAAATCGTGCGACAATTTCGCCGAAAAAACAAAGATCTGCCGGAAAACAAAGATACCGGAGTCGGATTTGTGTATATTGCAAGTTCTTTTGTCGTACTCGCACTCCTGGCGATGGGAATCACAATTGTGAGCAATTACGACAAGATGAAGCAAATGGAAGTATCAATCAACCGGCTGGAGGTCACGGCGGATACGGATTATGTAGAAGCGATGGCGACGACAGAGCTGCCAGCGGCAACTGGAAATGATGCAGCTGCGAGCACAGACACAACGGAAGGAGCTGCGGTTGATCCAGCACAATCGGATAACACAGTTACCACGGAGACTTCTGTAGAACCTGCTGCGACAGAAGCCGTGACAACGGAAACGGCATTGCCGGCATCCGCAGAACAGGATCAATATTATATTATTCAGGAGGGGGATTCACTGAGCTCCATTGCATTTACGCGGTATGGGGATGCCGATCTGGCGGCGAAAATCGCTGAGGCAAATGACATTGGAATCGATGACAACATCTTTGTTGGACAGAAAATACTCCTACCAAACCTGCAGTAAATGTGCTATACTTTATTGGATTATGGAGTTGTATATTAGTGTAGAGGAAATGCAATGAGAAAAAAAGAAGAAGCTACAAATGAAAAAATAATTGATGTCGGTGGTTCGGAGATTGCAGGAAGACGAAATGCAGAGCAGTTAGAGAGCAAACATAAAAAACATCGTGCATGGAAGATTGGAATCCTGATTGTGCTTGTGTTTGCGGCGGTTGCGTATGTGATAGGCACACGCTGGGAATGTAAGGGGTATAAGGTTGTTGAGAGCAACCAGACTGATTATTCGAATACAGCAAGCTACATCCGATTTAGTGACAATCTGCTCAAATATACGCCAGATGGAGTTTCCTATATCAATGCTAAGGGAGAAACTGTCTGGACGACAGGTATCAATATGAAGGTTCCGGTTGCAGTGGCAAGCGGGGATTATGCGGTGGTTGCAGATATGAACGGCAACACAGTCTGTGTGTTCAGCACATCTGGTGAAGTGAGCAGTCAGACGATGCAGTATCCGATCTGTGATATTGATGTCGGTGATCAGGGTGCATTTGCAGTTGTATTGGAAAGCGAAAAGACCAACTATGTAAACCTTTACACCCGTAAAGGTGAAATTGTATATGAGATTCAGACGAGTATTGATAAGAGCGGTTACCCATTGGATATCTCGATTTCGGACAATGGGGAGAAGCTTTTTACAAGCTACATGAACGTTGGAAACATGGTCATGGAAAATACACTGGCAGCCTATAATTTTGGCGAGGTTGGACAGAATAGTAATGCAGACCGGCTGGTGGGAAGCTATTCCTTCTCGGATCAGGTGTTTTCCAAGGTGCAGTTTGTAGATAATGACACCGTTGTTGCATTTGGTACAAAAGCAATCGAAATCTACACTATGAAGGAAAAACCGGTTTTGAAAAAGCATATTGCTTTCAATGATGAGATTCGGAGTATTTTTTATGGAGACGATTACATTGGCGTGATTCAGAAAAATACAAATGAAAATACCGATGCACTTTACACCTTGCATGCCTACAATCTGCGGGGAAAAGAGATGTTTTCAAAATCTCTCTCCTTTGATTATGACAATATATTTGCAGGAAAAGATGAGATTATTGTAACAGGCGGAAACGACTGTGCTATTTTCCGGAGGAATGGCTCGGTTAAATTTGAGGGCGAATTGAAGAGTAAGATTCGAAGCGTTGTGCCAAGTGGAAAACATCTGGAATATGTCGTTGTATATGAAAATGAAACGCAGGTAATCAAATTGAAGAATGCATTGCCGGAAGGCTCGCAGAAGGGAACCGGCAGCAACAAGACAAAATCAGACACCCCGGTTGCAACACCAGCCAATGCAGCCACACCGGGTGATGCACAGTAAGAACATAAGGTAGAACTTAAATATGGTATATGTAGTAATACTTGCAATCTTGACAGGTATGTTTATAGGATTTCGGAGAGGATTTCTGCGGTCAGTCTTTAAATTGCTGATCACGATCCTCTCTGTTGTGCTGTCATACGTTCTGGCGCCGTTGATTGCAAATTGGGTAATTTCATACACGACACTCGATGACAAGCTGCAGACATCCATTGCAACACAGATGGAGGAAACAGCGAGACAACAGGTAAAAAATCAGTTAGAGACATCCGTTGGACAATATGGTATCACGGTCACAGATGATATGGTTAACGCGGCACTTGACACACAACTAAGTGAAAACCAGCAGGCGGATATGCTGTATCAGATTTCCATGCCGGAAAATGCAAGGGAGACAATCCTGCAAAATGCTTCTGAAAATGTAGCCAATTATGCAGCGCGATCCTTTTATCAGTATGTGGCGGGGTGTCTGGCAAAGATGATCGTACGGGCGGGCGTCTATGTGCTGACGTTCCTCATAATCAGTCTGCTGTTATTTCTATTATATATGTTATTGTCCCTTGCACTTCGCATGGCATCGCTTGGCGGCTTAAACCGGGTGATGGGAGCCGTGTTTGGAGGGGCGCAGGTATTAGTGTATATATGGATGGTATTTATCATTCTGCATTATGTCGTGGGAACCTCCGCAGGCAATGTATTGATGCAGCAGATACAAGATAATGTGGTGTTATCCTTTATAGATTCGCACAATTTGTTGCAGCCACTTGCGGATCGTATGATTGCGAAAATATTCTAAATATAGGAGAAAAATGGAGCTGAAAAAGAACCTCGGAAAAATTTGTAAAAAAATGAAAAATAGGGTTGACTTTCAGATTTCAGAGTGATATTATAAGCAAGCTGTCGCTGATACGACAGCACAAAAAAGGAATCAATAAAAAATGAATCGTCAAAAAGAAATGAAAAAAGTTCTTGACAAAGACGAAACAAAGTGATATCCTATAGAAGTTGTCGCTAAGAACGACAAAAACAACGAACCTTTGACAAATTAATAACATGTTAACCCTGAAAATTTCTTTAAG
>CAVKUW010000050.1:0-28411 GCA_963659815.1 Butyricicoccaceae bacterium | reverse complement strand
CCGGTACAGCATCGACTGTTATGGTTGGATGTGTCGAGGGTATCCTCGGTATGCGTCCGGACTTCGATGGACTTCGTATCGCACCATCGGTTCCATCTGATTGGAAGGAATTCGAGATTAACAAGGACTTCCGTGGAAAGAAGCTTCATATCGTTGTGAAGAATCCAAATGGCGCAGAGAGCGGATACAAGAGTCTTGTTGTTAATGGCAAGGAAATGAAGGACAACTATGTTGCAGCAAGCGAACTGGCTGATGTAAATGAGATTGTTCTGACGATGTAATTATGAACTAAAACGTTCGTGAAATATACGATAAATTATATGAAAAGGTGGGTAGAATATCTATCCACCTTTTTGTACAATATTGGTTGTGAAACCAGCATAACCTGTGTATAATAAATTTGAAAGGAGGTCTTTGCTATGCTAACGATGGAGATAGAAGAATTAAAAAATAAATTTGTTGAACAGTTATCACCAATGAGAATCTATTTGTTTGGTTCCTTTGCAGAAGGAACAAATACGGAAGACAGTGATTTTGATTTTTATATTGTCGTTGACGATGACAAAAAGGATCTTATGAAAGTCACGGTAGAAGCGTATAAGTCTATTCGAACGACAAAGCAAAGACCGGTAGATATTAT
This sequence comes from Butyricicoccaceae bacterium, assembly GCA_963659815.1. Lineage (GTDB taxonomy): Bacteria > Bacillota > Clostridia > Lachnospirales > Lachnospiraceae > Coprococcus_C. The sequence goes on along the minus strand of CAVKUW010000050.1, from coordinate 27,771 downwards.
TGTAGGTACACTGAGTCGGTTTGAAGAGCGTAAAGAAATGATGTCTGTAGAAAACGAAGTATATAATAAAGGAGTATTATTATATGATGCAGGAAACCGAACAGTGGCTTGATATGGCAGATATGGATATGGGTGTTGCCAAACATTTGATGGAACATTATTATCCAAAACCATATGAGATTATATGTTATCATTGTCAGCAGGCGGCAGAGAAAGCAATAAAGGCATTGATTGTTCAAAATGGATGTAAGGGTGGCATGCCTAAAATACATGACTTGTCTTTCCTGCTTGGACAAATAAAGAATGATATAAAAATTGAAGAAAGATATTATGATTATGCGGATGTTCTGACACCTTATGGTATTTCCGTTCGGTATCCAAATGAACTGTTTATCGATGAAAAACATACAGCAAATGCAGTGCAATATGCAGACAGGATTGTACAGTGGGTGCACGAATGTGTGGATGAACAGAAATAAAAAAGAAATGGTGAAGTTAAAAACTTTACCATTTCTTTTTTCATAAAACCTACATATTATTTGCGGCACTCACAACCATCGGTAAGATCTGCTTCTTTCTGGAGACGACACCCGGAAGGATGATGCTGCCACCGGATACCTCGTCGAGCTTGAAGGCTTTCTCCAGCAGCTCTTCGGAGTTCTTGCCGTAGTATAAAAGCTCGGTGCTTTCCTTGAAGATATTCGTCAGCATGAAGAACAGCATATCGGCTTCGCTCTGGTTGTAGATGCTTTCCATGTATTTGAGGATACGTGGCTTGACGGCATCTAACATCGTAGAGTTAAATGCGGTGATCTGTCCGATACCGAACTTCAGGTTCTCAGAGGAGAACACCTTGTAATCCTGATGGAAGATCTCTTCGTCTGTCTCGTTCATCAGCTTGCTTCCTGCGTTGAACATGGCAATCGCATATGCCTCGATATCGATGTTCGCGATCTTTGCGAGCTTTCGGCATGTATGTTCATCCATCTGTGTACAGGTTGGAGAGCGGAACATCAAAGTATCAGAGATAATCGCAGAACATAACAGTCCGGCAATCTGCTTTGGAATCTCAACATGGTTTTCTTCGAACATCTGGTAGATGATCGTTGCCGTACAGCCAAGTGGCTGGTTACGGAAATAAACCGGATTCATCGTCTGCAAGCCACCCAGTCTATGGTGATCGATGATTTCCAGAAGCTGGACTTCTTCGATTCCGTCGACTGCCTGTGCATGCTCGTTGTGGTCAACTAAGATGACCTTCTTTGGATTCGCATTCAAATAATTTCGCTGGGAGATCAGTCCTACGTATTTTCCATATTCATTCAGGACAGGATAGTACTGATGGCGCTTGCCTGCCATGACCGTACGGATATCCCGGATATAGTCCTCGGTCGAGAAGGTAATCAGGTTATCCTTCTTCATGAAATAACGGATTGGGATACTCTGGTTGATCAGACGTGCAGCCGTATAAGTATCGTATGGAGTACGAATGATCGAACAGTTGTGATCCTCGGCGAGTTTTGTGATCGTTTTCGATACGACTGCACCGTCACAGATGATGATGCACTGTGCATCCATCTCAATTGCGCAAAGCTGTGACTCGTAACGGTTACCAAGGATGACAATGTCGCCCTGCTCAATGTAGTTTTCCATCATGTCCGGGTTGGCGGCGGAGATCAGCACCTTTCCGGTATGCACATAATCCTTCTCGTCCCCGACGATCAGATCGGCAGAGAGGGTGTTGATAATATTCTTGTATGGTGTGTGCGCGGATGCGATGACACGGTTGTCGTACACTTCCATATAAGTCATGGCGATGTCGCGAACGGTGATCAGTCCGACTAAATTGCCATTTTCGTTCACCGATGGAAGCGTAGTTGCACCGGATTCACTTAAGATTTCCCATGCATTTTTGATGGAAATCTCTCCGTCGACGCCGTCAATATGGCGGTATTCCACATCCTTTACCTGTGTGGAGACATTTTCCATATATTCCGGCACAGCCGCGGAAAATGCATTTAATACATATTTGGTTTCTGCGTTTATCTCGCCAGCGCGCATCGGGACATAATCATCGCCGGTAATCTGCCGCTTCAGATAAGCATAGCAAATGGAAGAACAGATGGAGTCAGTGTCCGGATTTTTGTGTCCGATGACATATACTTTGTCTTTGCTTTGTGTTTCCATTTATCAAACCTCCGTAATTTATAGAAAAAATAAATAAGCTACTTTGCGTTGCTATTATAGTTTCCGTATTTATAAAAGTCAAACAAAATGTACATAATATCTATGAGAAAATTTTGTGAACGGAGGTAGAAACGTTGGAGAGACAGGAAGAAGCAGCGAACAATCAGGTATTTCAAATGGACAGCCGGCAGAAGCAGGAAGGAAGCGGGATGGACAACCAGCAAAAGCAGGGGAGTCTGATCACTGATTACGGACAGATTACTTTGTCGAAAAACCGGTATCATCACCGAATTCATCTGTTGAATATAATAGGAGAAATCGAGGGGCATGAGAATCTTGGTTCGTCCTCAAAGACAAGCAAATATGAGCATATTCTGCCACAGCTTGCAGCGGTAGAGGACGACGAGGGTATTGACGGATTGATGGTGCTCTTAAATACCGTGGGTGGCGATGTTGAGGCAGGACTTGCCATCGCAGAAATGATCGCATCCTTAAGCAAGCCGAAGGTATGTCTGGTGCTTGGCGGTGGACATTCAATCGGCGTTCCATTGGCAGTATCAGGCGATGTGACGTTTATCGTACCGTCGGCAACAATGGTTGTGCATCCGATCCGCATGAATGGAACGGTGCTCGGTGTGACGCAGAACTACGAATATATCGAGCGGATGCAGGATCGGATCATTGAATTTACGTCGAATCATTGTTCCATCAAGGAAGAGGAACTGAGGGAGATCATGTTCAATACGAAAGAACTGACGAAAGACATTGGTTCGGTGTTAGTCGGCAGGCAGGCGGTCGAGGTAGGAATCATCGACCGGATGGGCGGCATCCATACCGCAATGAATTGTTTATATGACTTGATAAATGCAAAGAAAAATAGTAAAATAGAGCAGTATGAGCATTTAAACTGACATAAATATACCCGTGTGGCGGTTTGTATATGGATACGGACTGCCATATGGGTGATTACATTTAGAAAAATGTCTGTCATAATCGGAGAATGAGGGAAAAGAGAAGGAGTGCATACCGTGGCAACGGGAAACAACAGTACATATAATAAAGGTTCACAATCGAATACGAGAAGTAAAACGACTGCCGGCCGCTCGACATCAACGGCAAGATCACCGCAGAAAGCAAGATCGTCGCAGACGTCCAGATCTTCGTCCGCTTCCCGTACAGGGGGAAGAAAGACAAAAGCACAGCTGGCGCAGGAGCAGGCACGGAAGAATGAAATTCATCTGTTTATCTGTCTGGCAGTCTGTACATTTTTCTTCATCAGCAACTTTGGCTGGTGCGGCGTTGTAGGCAATTTCTTTGCGAAGTTTATGTTCGGACTGTTTGGTGTTGTGGAATATGTGCTTCCATTATACATCTTTTTGACAGAGGCATTTCTGCTTTCAAACGGTGCAAAAAAAGCAGTCGTAAACCGCGTACTCTGTGTGGGACTGTTTATTGTTGCGGCAGCATTTATCTTCCAGCTTACGGCTGGTGCCGATCATATGACGGCGAAGCTTCTGTATGATCAGGGGGCACAGGAAAAGAAGGGCGGCGGATTTATCTTAGGTGGATTGCTCGTTGTACTGTACAATCTGATTGGAAAACCGGGCGCGATCATTGTGATTGCACTTTTGATCATCATTGGAATCATCGTCGTAATGAATGTGTCGCTGATCGATTTTGCGAAGGAGCGGTCTGCACAGTTCAAGAATCGTTACAATGCGCTGTATGAGGATGATGACGAGGAAGAGATTGATCCAGAGGCAGCACTTGAGGCAAAGCGCAGAACAAAATTGGATAATATCAAGGTGGAGCAGGAGAAACCGGCTGCACCAGTGAAGAAGAAAAAGAAGAAAGTGAAAAATAAGAAGGTCGAGGGGGAAGAGGTTCACGAATTAAAACCGCTTCCACATGAAGATCTGTTCAATCCGAATCTGACCTTGCAGGATGCCAAGGATGTCTCAGAGGGGTATGTAGATCTGTCGCTGCTGAAAAAGAAAAAAGGCGGCGTGACAGAGCTTCGCAGTGCGAAAGCGGATATCCCACCCGTGCCGGATGCACCGAAGGAAGAAACGGTTGATTTCTTTGACCGTCCGGACTATGCAGGCGGCGCTATGCAGGAGGAAACGACAATCACAGACCAGACATGGCAGGAGGATGGAACTGTACAGACAGATGCGGATATTTCTTCCTATGATGAGACGGCTGCTGATACATTGGAACCGGTACATACGAAGAGAACGTCACGTGCAACAGAAAAGCAGCTGGATACCACAGATGCTTCCATGCCGGAGGCGGATGAGGTTCCAGTAACCGAAGCAACGACGAGAAAGCGTAAGAAGACGAAGGAATCTGAGCAGGAAATGCTTTCGGAACGTGATCAGATCGCGGAGACGATTCAGGAAAACAGCGAACAAAAGCCAGTCAAGGAATATAAATTCCCACCATTGAAGCTCTTGAAGAGCGGCAAGGGAAAGGGTACGAAGTCAAACGAAGCGTCCGTCCGGGAGACGGCGATGAAGTTAAAGAGTACACTCGAAAACTTCGGCGTCAATGTCACGGTGACGGATTACAGCTGCGGCCCATCCGTTACCCGGTATGAATTACAGCCGGAGCAGGGTGTGAAGGTATCGAAGATCACGAACCTGGCAGATGATATCAAGCTGAATCTGGCGGCGGCAGATATCCGTATCGAGGCTCCGATTCCGGGCAAGCCAGCTGTTGGTATCGAGGTGCCGAACAAGGAAAGCCAGCCGGTATTTTTCCGGGATCTGCTAGAATCAGATAACTTCCAGAAGTTCCCGTCCAACATTGCATTTGCTGTTGGTAAGGATATCAGCGGACAGGTTGTTGTGGCAGATATCGCGAAGATGCCGCATTTGCTGATCGCAGGTGCGACTGGTTCCGGTAAATCGGTCTGTATCAATACATTGATCATGAGTATCTTATATAAGGCAAAGCCGGATGATGTAAAGCTGATCATGGTCGATCCGAAGCAGGTGGAATTGAGCATTTACAACGGAATTCCGCATATGCTGATTCCGGTTGTAACCGATCCGAAGAAGGCGGCAGGCGCTCTGAACTGGGCGGTACTTGAAATGACGAACCGTTACCAGTTATTTGCACAGTATAATGTGCGGAATCTGCAGGGCTATAACGAAAAGGTAAAGGCAGTGACAGGCTCGGAAGAGGGTAACGAAGACTTGAAGAAACTGCCACAGATCGTGATTATTGTCGACGAGCTTGCCGATCTGATGATGGTAGCACACGGCGAAGTGGAGGATGCTATCGTACGTCTGTCCCAGCTTGCACGTGCGGCAGGTATCCATCTGGTAATCGCAACGCAGAGACCATCTGTGGATGTCATTACCGGTCTGATCAAGGCAAATGTACCATCCAGAATCGCGATGACTGTATCCTCGGGTGTCGATTCGAGAACGATCCTCGATATGAATGGTGCAGAAAAACTGCTTGGTAAAGGTGATATGTTATTCTATCCGACGGGCTATCCGAAGCCGGTACGTGTACAGGGTGCATTCCTGTCGGATGATGAGATCGCAGATGTCGTGGACTTCCTGAAGGAGGAAAGCGGCGAAGTGACCTACGATGAATCAATCTCAAAGGAGATTGCGAACACGAAGGTTGGTGGTTCTGGCGGCGGTGCATCGTCTGCAGAACCGGAATATGATGACTACTTTGTAGATGCCGGAAAGTTTATTATCGGAAAAGATAAGGCTTCCATCGGTATGTTGCAAAGAGTATATAAAATCGGATTTAACCGTGCAGCACGTATTATGGATCAGCTTTCCGAAGCTGGTGTGGTCGGTCCGGAAGAGGGGACGAAGCCACGGAAGGTGCTTATGAGCATGGAAGAATTTGAAAATTATGTAGAGGAATATTTATAAGGGAGTCAGGAGGACAAAAGAGTATGTTAACAGACATTGAAATCGCACAGCAGGCAGAGATGGAACCAATTAAGAACGTGGCAGCAAAGCTTGGTATGTCGGAGGATGATATCGAGATGTACGGTAAGTACAAGGCGAAGATCTCCGATGAGTACATGCAGTCTGTAAAGAATAATGAGAATGGTAAATTGATTCTGGTAACAGCAATCAACCCGACTCCGGCAGGAGAGGGAAAGACAACAGTAACCGTAGGACTTGGTCAGGCAATGTGCAAGCTTGGCAAGAAGGCAGTCATTGCACTGCGTGAGCCATCCCTTGGCCCATGCTTCGGTATCAAAGGTGGAGCAGCCGGCGGCGGATACGCACAGGTCGTACCAATGGAAGATTTGAACCTGCATTTTACAGGTGATTTCCATGCAATCACATCTGCAAATAACCTGCTTGCAGCCGTTATGGATAACCATATGCATCAGGGAAATGCACTCCGCATCGATCCGAAGCGTATCGTATTTAAGCGTTGCCTGGATATGAACGACCGTGTGCTTCGTAACATTATCGTTGGTATGGGTAAGAAGGGCGACGGCGTGATGCGTCAGGATGGATTCGTTATCACAGTTGCTTCAGAGATCATGGCAATCCTCTGTCTGGCAACAGATATCAAGGATCTGCAGGAGCGTCTTTCAAGAATTATCGTTGCTTATAATGTAGATAATGAGCCTGTCACAGCCGGTGAGCTCAAGTGTGTCGGTGCGATGACAGCGCTTTTGAAGGATGCGATCAAGCCAAACCTGATCCAGACATTAGAGCATACACCAGCACTTGTACATGGTGGTCCATTTGCAAATATCGCGCATGGCTGTAACTCTGTCCGTGCAACACAGACAGCACTTAAAATTGCAGATTATGTCATCACAGAGGCAGGTTTCGGCGCGGATCTCGGTGCAGAGAAATTCTTCGATATCAAGTGCCGTATGACTGGATTGAAGCCGGATGCAGTTGTGCTTGTAGCAACCGTACGTGCACTCAAATATAACGGCGGCGTGGCAAAGGCAGACCTTGGAGAGGAAAACTTAGAAGCACTGGAAAAGGGTATCGTGAACTTAGAGAAGCATATCGAGAACTTACAGCTCTACGGTGTGCCGGTAGTTGTAACGCTGAACCGTTTCGTATCCGATACAGATGCGGAGCTTGCATTTGTACGTGAGTTCTGTGAGAAGCGTGGCTGTGATTTCGCCCTCGCAAATGTATGGGAGAAAGGCGGCGAAGGTGGTATTGAGCTTGCAAATGCTGTGCTCAACACACTTGAGACGAAGGAAAGCCACTTTAAGGTATTATATGAAGATAATCTCTCTATCAAGGAGAAGATTGAGACAATCGCAAAGAAGATTTATGGCGCAGATGGCGTAACCTATTCTGCAGAGGCAGATCGTGCGATCGCAAAGATTGAGGAGATGGGATTTGCAAATATGCCAGTCTGCATGGCGAAGAACCAGTATTCTCTGTCCGATGATGCGAAGAAGCTCGGCAGACCGACTGGATTTACAGTCAATATCCGTGAGGTATATGTAAGTGCCGGAGCTGGATTTGTCGTAGCAATCACAGGTGCGATCATGACGATGCCGGGACTTCCGAAGTCCCCAGCCGCAGAGCGTATCTTCGTAGATGATGAGGGCGTGACACATGGATTATTCTAATTTATGTATGTGTGAATAGATGAAATATTTGAAAATATAAATGCAATGTATCATCTGCAGGCATTTATATGTAGCAGAAAGAAGGATAGAACAATGGCAAAATTGATTAACGGAAAAGAAATTTCCCAGCAGATCAAGGATGAATTAAAAGAGAAGGTTTCTGCACTGAAGGCACAGGGCAAGGACATCTGTCTGGCCGTGATTCAGGTCGGAAATGATCCGGCATCGTCTGTATATGTTGGAAATAAGAAGAAGGCATGTGCGTATATCGGGATCGAGTCACGTGCGTTTGAGCTTCCAGAGGAGACCACAGAGGAAGAGCTTCTCTCTGTTATCAAGGATCTGAACGAGGATGACGGCGTGCATGGAATCTTGGTTCAGCTTCCGGTTCCAAAGCACATCAACGAGGAGAAGATCATCAATGCGATTTCTCCAAAGAAGGATGTAGATGGTTTCCATCCGGAGAGTGTTGGAAGCTTGTGTATTGGCAGACCGGGCTTTGTATCCTGTACACCAGCTGGAATCATTCAGCTTCTGAAGCGTTCCGAGATCGACATCGAGGGAAAGCACTGCGTTGTGATCGGCAGAAGCAATATTGTTGGCAAGCCGATGGCACTTCTGATGCTGCGTGAGAATGCAACCGTAACAATCTGCCATTCAAGAACAAAGAATCTGAAGGAAATCTGCAAAGAAGCAGATATCCTGATCGTTGCAATCGGAAAGCCAAAGATGATCGACGCATCTTATGTGAAGGATGGTGCAACGGTAATCGATGTCGGTATCCACAGAGATGCCAACAACAAATTATGCGGCGATGTTGATTTTGCGTCGGTGGAACCAGTGGCTGGTGCCATCACACCAGTTCCGGGTGGCGTTGGACCGATGACGATCGCGATGCTGATGAATAACTGCGTGGAAGCCGCAGAGCGTGAGGAATAAGAAACGTATGAATATATTGATGGTGTCACTTGGCTGTGACAAGAACCTTTGCGACAGCGAGGCAATGCTTGGTCTGCTCGCAAAGCACAATTACAATATTACGAACGACGAGCAGGAAGCCGACGCAATCATCGTAAATACATGCAGCTTCATAAAAGATGCGATGGAAGAGAGTGTGAATACGGTGTTGGAGATGGCAAAGCTCAAAAAGCAGAACCTGAAATACCTGATTGTGACCGGGTGTATGGCACAGCGGTTCAAGGATGAGATCTTTGACGAGATTCCGGAGATCGATGCATGTCTTGGAACAAGCAGCTTTGATAAGATCCTGGATGTGATCGAGGAATTGAAGGCACGCGACGGTATCGAGGATGCGGAAGAGATCAGTGTCTATGATGATATTGACCGTCTGGCAACAATCACGGAATCAAACAAGGTTATCACATCGGGTACCTTTATGGGATACTTAAAAATTGCGGAAGGCTGTGACAAATTCTGTACTTACTGTGTTATCCCACATATCCGCGGACATTACCGGAGTGTGCCGATGGAACAGCTCTTAAAAGAAGCAGAATATATGGCATCGCGGGGCATTGAGGAGCTGGTACTTGTCGCACAGGAGACAACCTGTTATGGTAAAGATCTGTACGGGGAGAAACGGCTGCATGTGTTAGTCCGCGAACTGGCGAAGATCGAAGGAATCAAATGGATCCGCCTGATGTACTGCTATCCGGAGGAAATCTACGACGAATTGATCGATTGCTTTAAGGAGGAACCGAAGCTTCTGCATTATATTGATATGCCGATGCAGCACAGCGAGGATGCAATCTTGAAACGGATGGGAAGACGGACAGACCGGGCGAGCATCGAAACAGTGATTGGAAAACTGCGGGAAGCAGCACCGGATATCGCAATCCGTACTTCCCTGATTGCAGGATTCCCTGGCGAGACACAGGAAGAGCATGAGGCACTGATGGCATTCTTAGACGAGCAGGAGCTTGACCGAGTTGGAGTATTTACGTATTCCAGAGAAGATGGAACACCGGCGGCAACATTTGAGAACCAGATCGATGAAGAGACAGCGGAGCAGTGGCGTAATGAGATCATGGAGCTGCAGCAGGAGATCTCCTTGGATAAAAACGAGACATTTGTCGGGAAGGTCATGCAGGTCATTATCGAGGGATATTTTTCCGATGATGATGTCTATGTCGGACGGACATACCGGGATGCACCGGGCGTGGACGGGCTGGTGTTTGTGAACTGTGATTATGAACTGATGTCCGGACAGATTGTAGATGTCCGGATCAATGAGGTAGGACCATATGATATGATAGGAGGGATTGTCGATGAATCTGCCGAATAAATTAACGATACTTAGAATGATCATGATACCATTTTTCTTAGTAGCCCTGATGGTGCCTGGCATTCCGGGAGGAAAATGGATTGCACTTGCGTTATTCTGTCTGGCAAGTCTCACGGATATGCTGGATGGAAAAATCGCGCGAAAGTATAACCTGATCACGGATTTTGGTAAGTTCATGGATCCACTTGCAGATAAACTGCTTGTCTGTTCAGCCATGATTGCCCTGATCGATCTGGACCGGATTCCGGCGTGGGTTGTAATTGTGATTATTGCAAGAGAGTTTATCATCAGCGGTTTCCGTCTGGTTGCATCGGATAACGGCATCGTGATCGCTGCCGGATGGTGGGGCAAGATCAAGACGGTCTGCCAGATGTTCATGGTAATCTTACTGATCTGTGACTTCGGTGGAAGCACGGTACATATCATTGAAAATGTACTGATTTATCTGGCACTGGCGTTGACGATCATTTCCCTGATCGACTATCTGGTAAAGAATAAAAACGTGCTTTCTGAAACAAAATAAGAGTGGCTTTAAAAATCTGTAAAAAGCGGATGGAACGTAAATGTTTAAGGCTTTTTGCAGATTTTTCTTTTTTATTGCAAAACTGTGACAAAGAATGTGATTTTGACTTGATTTCAGGCGGAAAAAGATTTACAATTACAATCGGAAGAAATTGGGTTTCTTATCAGAAAACCCATAATAAATAAAAGTGGAGGGCTTAAAATGAGTAACAAACTTACATTGTCAGCAAGTGACAGAATTTCTTCTTTGCTTGACGAAGCGAGCTTTGTTGAAGTTGGTGCATATGTAACAGCTAGAAATACGGACTTCAACATGCAGGAAAATGATACTCCAAAAGACGGTGTTATTACTGGATATGGTGTCATCAATGGAAAACTGGTGTATGTATACAGCCAGGATGCAACGGTTCTTGGTGGTGCAATCGGTGAGATGCACGCAAAGAAGATTGCGAAGATTTATGACATGGCAATGAAGGTAGGCGCACCGGTAGTCGGTTTGATCGATTGTGCGGGATTTCGTTTACAGGAGGCAACTGATGCATTGAATGCATTCGGCGAAGTTTATCTGAAGCAGACACTTGCGTCAGGAGTAATCCCACAGATTACTGCAATTTTTGGAACATGCGGTGGTGGAGCAGCGCTTATTCCAACACTTACAGACTTTACATTTATGACAGCAGAGGGCGGTAAGTTATTCGTAAACAGCCCAAATGCACTGGATGGAAACTATCAGGCAAAGCTTGATACAGCATCTGCAGCTTACCTTAGCGAGAATTCTTCTCTCGTAGATGGTGTATTCGAGGATGATGCAACAACACTTGCAAACATCAGAAGCCTTGTGGATATGCTCCCAGACAACAACATGGAAGATGCAGAGTCCGATTGTACAGACGATCTGAACCGTATCATTCCAAATCTCGATGGATTCGCAAAGGATGCAAGAGCTGTCCTTCAGAACATCGCAGATAACAACGTATTCGTAGAAGTGAAGAAAGATTATGCAAAGGACATGGTTCTTGGACTGATCAAGTTAAATGGTGCGACAGTTGGTTGTGTAGCCAACCAGGCAGCCGATGGCGGAGAGTTTCTCTCTACAAGCGGAGCCTATATCGCAGCAGACTTCGTGAAGTTCTGTGATGCATTCAATATTCCTGTATTGACACTTGTAAATGCAAAGGGATTTGTAGCAACTGTATCAAACGAGAGAACAATCGCAGATGCAGCAGCCAAGCTCACATACGCATTTGCAGATGCAACTGTACCAAAGGTAACAGTTGTGATGGGCGATGCATTTGGAACTGCTTACACGATCATGAATTCCAAGGCAATCGGCGCAGATATGGTATACGCATGGCCATGTGCAAAGATTGGTACAATGGACCCAGAGATGGCTGTAAAGATCATGTACAAGAAGGAAATCGCAGAAGCAGCTGATAAGGTTGCATTTATTGCAGAGAAGAAGAAGGCTTATACAGAGCTTCAGTCAAGCGCACTTGCAGCAGCAAAGCGTGGTTATGTCGATGACATCATCGAGCCGGATGCAACAAGAAAGCGTGTGATCGCTGCGTTTGATATGCTTAGCACGAAGAACGAGGAAAGACCATATAAGAAGCACGGAGAAGTATAAGGAAAGGTGACAATGAAATGAAGAAAAAATTATTAATTCTGATTTCCATGTTAGCTATGATGTTTTCCTTGACTGCCTGCAGCAATGAGGTTGAAAAGCCGTTTGACTATGATGACAGCCAGATTGTGATCGACACGATGTATCTGTTCAACCAGTATCAGAACGTGAGCGATGAATATGCTGATTATTATATTCAGGATGGAACCGAATTCGAGCAGTCCGCAGTAAAGGGTATCAAGCAGGCACAGGAGACCGATAAGGTTGGAGAATTCCAGGATTTCTCTCCTTATATCAACGGCGTTGGCATGGATTTAAATGATGTCAATTACAAGATTGAGAATGCCGCAGACTCTGTATCGGTAACTGTTACAAACAAGGCAGCAAACAGAGATGTGGAAGTAACTGTAAAGTTTGTTGAGAATCCAGATTACTACATCCAGCTGGATCAGGCAAAGCAGACATACAATGCAGATGCAGTTCGTCAGGAAATTGCAATGTACTATGGTTCAGAAGAGGAGTTCTTCTCCCAGTATGGCAGTTACTATTCAAGTGTAGACGATGTTGTACAGCAGGGCATCGACAATGAGATGCAGGGTGTATATCAGTATCTCCCAGAAGAGATGGTTGTTTCAGCCGTATACTCTAAGGCAGAGCTGATGAAGCAGGCTGGTATGAATACATTGCTCGGTATGGGTACTGTATTTGTAGTTTTGATTTTCATCTCATTTATTATTTCACTGTTCAAGTTCCTTCCGGCACTTTTTGCAAAGAAGCCGAAGATCGAAGATCTCAAGAAGGAAGAGAGCAAGCCGGCAGCACCAGTCAAGGCTGCTACACCGGCACCAGCCACAGGCAATCTGATGAACGATGCAGAGCTTGTAGCCGTCATCACAGCCGCTATTTATGCAGCGGAAGGACAGGCAGGCAATGGTGCAGTAAGTAAAGATAAACTCGTTGTACGTTCGATTCGTCGTGCAAGAAAATAATTGATATATTAGGAGGAAATTAACATGAAGAATTATAGAATTACTGTAAATGGTACAGCTTATGATGTAGCAGTAGAAGAATTAGGCGTAGGTGCAACTCCGGCAGCCGTAGCAGCTCCAGCACCAGTTGCAGCCGCAGCACCAGCTCCGGCAGCTCCGGCAGCTCCAGCCGCAGCAGGCTCTATCGAGGTTGCAGCTCCAATGCCAGGTAAGATCCTGAACGTAAAGGCAGGCGTTGGTACAGCCGTAAAGAAGGGTGATGTGATCCTGATCCTTGAGGCTATGAAGATGGAAAATGATGTGGTAGCTCCAGAAGACGGAACAGTTGCAAGCATCAACGTTTCTGCAGGTGATGCAGTAGAGGCAGGCGACGTATTGGCTACTTTGAACTAATCAGAGTTCGTAAGTAACTGGTTCCTACAATAACAGGAGGTAAACATAAGTGAGTAGTTTTGCAGATGTATTTAAAAATCTGGCTCTCCAGACAGGATTTGCAACCCTGACATGGAAGCACTATGTAATGATTCTCATTGCATGTGTGTTCATGTATCTTGCAATCGTGAAAGGCTTCGAGCCGTTGCTTTTGGTTCCAATCTCCTTCGGTATGTTCCTGGTTAACATGTTCCCGGATATCATTGCTGATGGTGGATTGTTACATTATTTCTATTTGTTGGATGAGTGGAGTATTTTGCCTTCCCTCATCTTCATGGGCGTTGGTGCCATGACAGACTTCGGCCCGCTGATTGCGAACCCGAAGAGCTTCCTGCTTGGTGCAGCCGCACAGTTTGGTATTTATGCTGCATACTTCCTTGCATTCCTGATGGGATTCAACGGAAAGGAAGCAGCAGCAATCTCTATCATCGGTGGTGCCGATGGACCTACATCCATCTTCCTTGCCGGTAAGCTTGGAATGGGTGGAACTCTTATGGGACCGATCGCCGTTGCCGCATATTCCTATATGTCATTGGTACCGGTTATCCAGCCACCTATCATGAAGCTTCTTACAACAGAGAAGGAGAGAAAGGTCAAGATGGCGCAGCTCCGTCCGGTATCAAAGATGGAGAAGATTCTCTTCCCAATCATCGTTACATTGGTTGTTGTATTGATTCTTCCTACAACAGCTCCGCTGGTTGGTATGCTGATGCTCGGTAACCTGTTCCGTGAGAGTGGTGTTGTTAAGCAGTTAACAGAGACAGCAAGTAATGCAATGATGTACATCGTTGTTATCCTGCTTGGTACATCCGTAGGTGCATCGACAAGTGCAGAAGCATTCCTGAAGACAAGTACATTGAAAATTGTATTGCTTGGTCTGATCGCATTTGCGTTTGGTACAGCGGCAGGTGTATTGTTCGGTAAGATTATGTGCAAGGTAACGCACGGTAAGGTAAATCCGCTGATCGGTTCTGCGGGTGTATCCGCCGTTCCTATGGCAGCACGTGTATCACAGAAGGTTGGCGCAGAGGCAGATCCTACAAACTTCCTTTTGATGAACGCCATGGGACCAAACGTTGCAGGTGTTATCGGTACTGCGGTTGCAGCCGGAACATTCCTCGCAATCTTTGGTGTATAGTATAGAGAATTTAGGAGGTCAGACTAATGGCAGAAGAAAAGAAACCGGTAAAGATTACCGAAACTGTGCTGAGAGATGCACACCAGTCTTTGATTGCAACTCGTATGACAACAGAGCAGATGTTGCCAATTATTGATAAAATGGATAAAGTTGGTTACCATTCCGTAGAGTGCTGGGGTGGTGCCACATTCGACGCTTGTCTCCGTTTCCTGAAAGAGGATCCATGGGACAGACTTCGTAAGCTCCGTGACGGATTCAAGAATACAAAGCTTCAGATGCTGTTCCGTGGACAGAATATCCTTGGATACAGCCCATATTCGGATGATGTTGTAGAGTACTTCGTACAGAAGAGTATCGCAAACGGTATTGATATCATTCGTATCTTTGACTGTCTGAATGATATCCGTAACCTTGAGACAGCTGTAAAGGCAGCAAACAAGGAAAATGGACATGCACAGGTTGCACTTTCATACACACTTGGTGATGCTTATACAATGGATTACTGGAAGAACATGGCAAGACAGATCGAGGAGATGGGTGCAGATTCTATCTGTATCAAGGATATGGCCGGACTTCTTGTACCAAACGAGGCTACGAAGCTTGTAAAGGCTTTGAAGGAAGGTACAAAGCTTCCGATTCAGCTTCATACACATTACACATCCGGTGTTGCTTCCATGACATACATGAAGGCAGTCGAAGCTGGATGTGACATCATCGATACAGCAATGTCACCACTTGCTATGGGTACATCACAGCCTGCAACAGAGGTTATGGCAAAGGCATTCGAGGGTACAGAGTTCGATCCTGGATTCGATCAGAACCTTCTTGCTGAGATCGCTGATTACTTCCGCCCACTTCGTGAGCAGTGGCTGGAGTCCGGACTGCTTAGTCCAAAGGTAATGGGCGTTAACATCAAGACTCTGCTTTACCAGGTACCGGGTGGTATGCTTTCCAACATGGTATCCCAGTTGAAGGAGATGCATGCAGAGGATAAGTACGATGAAGTACTCGAAGAGATTCCACGTGTTCGTAAGGACTTTGGTGAGATTCCACTTGTTACACCATCTTCACAGATCGTTGGTACACAGGCTGTATTGAACGTCGTTATGGGTGAGCGTTACAAGACGCTTACAAAAGAGGCAAAGGATATGCTCGTTGGTAAGTACGGTAGAACAACTGTGCCTGTAAATGCAGAGATCCAGAAGAAGGCACTTGACAGCCTTGGAATGAAGGAGCCTATCACATATCGTCCGGCAGATGACTTAGAGCCATCTCTCGCTAAGTTCGAGAAGGAAATGGCGCAGTACAAGCAGCAGGATGAGGATGTTCTTTCTTATGCATTGTTCCCACAGGTTGCAACAGAATTCTTCAAGTATAGAGAAGCACAGCAGACAGGTGTGGATTCTACAGTTGCAAATACAGAGAATAAGACATATCCAGTGTAATAAGCTAGGGTAAAAGATATCAAAAGGCGGAGAGCTTTTTCTCCGCCTTATTCTTTCATAATGGATAAGTTACAGATATGAATACAGTGAAAAAGAAAGAACAGACATTGAAGCGGCAGATGCGCACGACTTCAAAGATATTATTGGGGTTTCTTCTGGCGATATTCGTAGGTGCTGGATTGCTGTCGCTGCCGATTGCAACAGTATCGGGAGAGACAGATTTTCTGACGGTGTTATTTACTGCGACGACTTCGGTGTGTGTCACGGGATTGGTGGTTGTGCAAACATTTTCCCATTGGACGTTGTTTGGTAAGATTGTGATACCTAGGCTGATTCAGCTCGGAGGGCTTGGAATTGTAGCATTGACGTCATTTGTCATGCTGCTTGTGAATCGAAAATTCTCCTTGCGCAATCGTATGATGATCCAGGATGCTTTTGGGCTGAGTACGATGCAGGGCATGGTTGTTTTTATAAAAAGAGTAATGAAGGGTACACTTGCGGTAGAGGCGGCAAGCTTCTAAATGCATTTTTTCAGTCGGTAACATTGCGAACAGCGGGCTTTGTATCATTTAGTCAGAAGGGACTGACGGATTCATCCGTATTGGTGAGCTGTCTGATTATGTTAGTCGGTGGTTCTCCGGTCGGTACGGCAGGTGGTATCAAGACGATGACCGTCGCAGTGCTTGTATTTGCAGTGCTTTCGGTCATTCAGGGTAGAAATGAGACAGTGGCGTTCAGGAAGACGATCTCAGCATCGCTGGTGCGAAGAGCCATGGCGGTGACAGTCATCGGTGTCGGCATGCTGCTTTTCTGTACGGTGCTGCTTCTGGTAACGAATCATTTGTCCTTATCGGATGGGTTATATGAGGTGACAAGCGCGATCGCGACGGTAGGCTTGTCACGCGATGTGACACCAACCTTAAACGTATTTGGCAAGATATTGATCATTCTTTGCATGTATCTTGGACATGTGGGACCGATCACGATGTTCATGTTCTTCGGACAGCGGGCAGCGAACCGGAACACAGTCAAGTATGCAGATACGGAAGTTATTGTGGGGTAGGAGGAAATAACATATGAATAAATCAATCGCTGTTATCGGATTGGGACGTTATGGTAAGAGCATTGCGATGGAATTATATAAAAATGGAGCAGATGTGCTAGCAATCGACGGCAATCCTGAGATTGTAAATGATATCGCGGACAGTGTAACCTGTGCGATGAGCCTGGATGTCTGTGATATGGATGCGCTTCGTGAAGCGGGAATCTCAAACATGGATGCCGTTGTCGTCGTGATGGCGGATAGTCTGGATTCAAGTATTGTGTGTGTGATGTCTGTGAAGGAATTGGGCGTGCCGATGGTGATTGCCAAGGCAAAGGATGAGATGATGGGAAAGATCCTGACCCGGGTTGGTGCTGATCAGGTTGTATTCCCGGAGAAAGAATCCGGCATCCGGTTGTCTCATAAGCTGTTATCGGAGCATTTTGTAGATTATTTTGATCTCTCAGACAGCACCAGTCTGGTCGAGATACTTCCGCGGGACGAGTGGGTAGGAAAGAACCTGCGGGAATTAAATCTCAGAAAAGAATATAAAATCAATGTGGTGGCAGTTATTCAGAATGGTGAATTCAATATCGCAATGGACCCGGATACGCCGTTAAAGGCAGAGGAACCGTTGTTGATCATCATGAAGAAAGCGGATTTGAAGAGGTTTGAACGGGCATGAGAGTAGCAATGATCGGTGGCGGTGCGGCTGGTATGTATGCAGCGATCAGGCTTGCAGATGCCGGGCATACCGTGACAATCTATGAGA
Source organism: Butyricicoccaceae bacterium (assembly GCA_963659815.1). GTDB lineage: Bacteria > Bacillota > Clostridia > Lachnospirales > Lachnospiraceae > Coprococcus_C. The sequence continues at coordinate 9,722 of CAVKUW010000050.1, read as the reverse complement.
AAAATGAAAAGCTTGGCAAGAAGTTGTTCATCACAGGAAAGGGCAGATGCAATCTGACGAACAACTGTGAAGTGGAAGAGCTGACGAAGCATGTGGTGACGAATCCCAAATTCATGTACAGTGCTTTTTACCAGTGCAACGCACAGGACGTGATGCAGTTTTTTGAGAAAAATGGACTGGAACTGAAGACCGAACGCGGAAACCGCGTATTTCCGGCATCAGATCATTCGTCCGATGTGATAAAGACGCTGGAGCAGGCACTGGAAAAACGGAATGTAACGATTTGTCTGCATCATACGGTAACGAAGATTTTGACGGAACAGGCGCAGGAACAGATGCGAGCCGTTGGCGTCTGTGTGAAGGATGAAAAAGGACAGAAAAAACAGCAACACTTTGATGCGGTAATCGTGGCAACCGGAGGACTTTCTTATGAACGTACCGGTTCGACCGGAGACGGCTTGCAGTTCGCCAGAGATCTTGGACTGCAGGTGATGGAATGCCAGCCATCGCTTGTGCCATTTGAAATCGAGGAAGATTTTTGCCGTGAGCTGATGGGACTTTCCCTTCGGAATGTTACATTGTCCTGCTATACAAAAAAGAAAAATAGGGATAAGCTTTTGTATCAGGAACAGGGCGAAATGCTGTTTACACATTTTGGAATCAGCGGGCCACTCGTGCTTTCGGCATCTGCATATGCAGGAAAAGCAAAGGGAGAACCGATCTGGGTCGAGATTGATTTGAAACCGGCACTTACCGTAGAACAGCTTGACGCACGTATCCTGCGGGATTTTGACGCAGCGAAGAACAAGCAGGTGCGCAATGCGCTCGATGAGTTGTTGCCAAAGAAGCTGATTCCGGTTATGATAGAGCTTGCACAGATTGATCCGTTCAAACAGGTGAATGCCGTGACAAAGGAAGAACGCGAACGCCTCGTTGTATGTATGAAGAAGCTTACGCTGCACGTGGTAGGTACGCGCGGCTATGAGGAGGCAATCATCACCAAGGGTGGTGTGAGCGTGAAGGAGATCAATCCGAAGACGATGGAAGCAAAGCAGATTTCGGGACTTTACTTTATCGGAGAGGTGTTGGATGTCGATGCACTGACTGGTGGATTCAATTTGCAGATCGCATGGTCGACAGCCGCAACGGTGCTACTTTCAGAATAATATAGAAACCTATTTGGAGGAACAAAGAATATGAATATCGCAATTGATGGACCGGCAGGTGCCGGCAAAAGCACAATCGCACGTCGCGTTGCAAAGAAAAAAGGATATATTTATGTGGATACCGGCGCAATGTATCGTGCCATCGGTCTGTATTTCATGAACGAGGGCGTCGATGCAGAGAACGCAGCCGCTGTATTGGAAGCGCTTGCTGCGATTCAGGTGGAAATCAAATACGAGGCTGGCGAACAGCAGGTATATTTAAACGGCAAGAATGTATCGAAGGAGATTCGGCAGGAAGCTGTTGGAAATATGGCTTCGAAGGTGGCAACTAAACAGGCTGTGCGTGACAAGCTGTTAGATCTGCAGAGAAATCTTGCAGCCACACAGGATGTTGTCATGGATGGCAGAGATATCGGTACATTTGTGTTACCAAATGCAGAGCTGAAAATCTATCTGACTGCATCGGTTGATACAAGAGCAGATAGACGATACAAAGAACTGATCGAGAAACATATGCCGGCTGATCTGGAGGAGATAAAGCGTGATATCGAGGCAAGAGATTATCAGGATATGCACCGCGAGATCGCACCGCTTACGCAGGCGGAGGATGCGTATTATCTGGATTCTTCCACGCTTACGATCGACGAAGTTGTGGCAGAGATCATCGGGAAAATTCCATAGTAGGCGCAGAATAGGAGATTTGCATTTATGAGAGAAATAAAGATTGCAAAATCCGCGGGCTTTTGTTTTGGTGTCAAGCGGGCGGTGAATCTCGTCTACGATCAGGTTGGAAATGCAAAAAAGGTTTATACCTACGGACCGATCATTCATAATGAGGAGGTTGTCTCTGATCTGGAACAAAAGGGCGTACATGTGCTTTCGGAAGAGGATATTGACGCGATGCTGGTATGTGGCGGCAAAGAGGATGACGCAAAAGAAATCGTGATCCGTTCGCACGGCATCGGGCGTGAGGCGTACAAAAAGCTCGAACAGCTTGGATTTGAGATCGTTGATGCGACGTGTCCGTTTGTGAAGAAAATTCACCGTATCGTACAGGAGGAAACTGAGCAGGGACATTGCGTGGTAATCGTCGGAGATGAGAATCATCCGGAGGTATGCGGCATCCGTGGCTGGTGTGTCCGGAAACCAATCATCGTAAATTCCGTGGAACAGGCGCAAAAAAAGCTTAATTTTCTTGATAAAAATGTGTATATTGTCGCGCAAACGACATTTAATGACGTAAAATTTAAAGATATAGTTGAATTTTTTAGAAATAAAGGATATAATGTCATTGTTTATAATACCATATGTAATGCTACCGAGGAACGACAGAGAGAAGCAAGAACACTTGCAGCTGATGTTGATACCATGATAGTGATTGGTGGTAAGAGCAGTTCGAATACGCAGAAACTGTATGAGATCTGTCGCAGAGAATGCGAAAATACTTACTATATTCAGACACTCGTTGACTTGGATTTAACTGTTATTGAATCCGCTAAGAGGGTAGGTATTACAGCTGGGGCATCTACCCCAAATTATATTATTAAGGAGGTTCATGACAGTATGTCAGAATTAAGTTTTGAAGAATTGTTGAAGCAGTCCGAAGAGAATGGTAACAAGATTCGGGTTGGAAGCGTAGTTGAAGGAAAGGTTATCGCTGTTAAGCCAGAGGAGATCATCGTAGATATCCAGTACAAGGCTGACGGTATCGTTACCAGAAATGAGTACTCAAGTACTCCAAACTTAGATCTCACAACAGTTGTTAATGTTGGTGATCCGATCAAGGTTAAGGTTATTAAGACAAACGACGGCGAGGGACAGGTTCTCCTCTCATACAAGAGAGTTGCTGCAGACGAGTCTTATGACAAGTTAGAGGAAGCATACAACAACGGTGAAGTCCTTACAGGTAAGGTTACACAGGTTGTTGACGGTGGTTTGAATGTCGTTGTAAATGAGTGCAAGATATTCATCCCTGCAAGCCTCGTATCTGATACATTTGAGAAGGATCTTACAAAGTATCAGGATCAGGATGTAGAATTCGTATTGACAGAGTTCAATCCTAAGAAGCGTAGAGTGATCGGTAACAGAAAGCAGCTTCTCGTTGCTAAGAAAGCAGAGCTTGCTAAGAAGTTATTTGAGAATATCAAGGTTGGCGATGTAGTAGAAGGAACTGTTAAGAACGTAACATCTTTCGGTGCATTTATCGATCTTGGCGGGGCAGACGGACTCCTTCACATCTCTGAGATGTCTTGGGGAAGAGTCAATGATCCAAGCAGTGTTGTTAAGGTTGGCGATGTTGTTAAGACATTCATCAAGGATATCAACGGTGAGAAGATTGCCCTCAGTATGAAGTTTGAGGATGAGAATCCTTGGGTAAAGGCTGCTGACAAGTATGCAATCGGTAATGTAGTAACAGGTAAGGTTGTACGTTTCGCAAGCTTTGGTGCATTCGTAGAGCTTGAGCCAGGTGTAGACGGACTTCTTCATGTATCACAGATCTCTAAGGAGCGTGTGGAGAAGCCAGAGGATGTTCTGAAGGTAGGTCAGGAGATCACAGCAAAGGTTGTAGATTTCAAGGCTGCTGAGAAGAAGATCAGCCTGAGCATTCGTGCCTTAGATGATGCACAGGAGGCTTCTGAAGAGGAGTAAGCATGGCATATCAATATGAAGAGTTTAAGCGGGATGTGTATAAACTGACCGATATCAACTTAGACCTTTATAAAGAACGCCAGATGAAAAGAAGAATAGAATCTCTGATCGCCCGCAAAGGGTTTGACGGATTTGAAAGTTTTTACAAAGGTATGAAGCAGGACGAAGGTCTACTTCGTACCTTTGTTAGTTATCTGACGATTAATGTGTCTCAGTTTTATCGGAATCCACAGCAGTGGATGAACTTTGAGCAGGAGATCATCCCATATCTGCGAAAAAAATATGGGGATACCCTGACGATCTGGAGTGCAGCGTGTTCCACGGGCGATGAGCCGTACACGATTGCGATGATTCTGTCGGAGTATGTACCTTTGTCGAAGATCCGTATCATTGCGACCGATCTGGACGAGGACGTCCTTGCCTTTGCCAAGGAAGGAGTTTATCCGGCGAAGAGTCTGTCCGATCTGCCGAAGAAATACTTGGACAAGCATTTCAAGAAGGTAGATGACGGCCATTATGCAATCAGCCCGGAAATCAAGAAATGCGTGGAATTCAAGAAGCACAATCTGCTCAAGGACCGGTATTTCCAGCATATCCATATGATCGTCTGCCGGAATGTCGTCATTTATTTCACGGACGAGGCGAAAGATCAGGTATATGAGAATTTCCACGGTGCCCTTGCGGATGATGGAATCCTGTTTATCGGCAGCACCGAGCAAATTTTACATGCAAAAGAACTGGGATTTGAGTCGTTGCGTACATTTTTTTATAAAAAAATGAAAATATAGCTTGCGCGAACAATTATCCTATGGTATAGTTATGTGGTTGTGAAAAAAGGGATGGTCCTCTGGTGCAGATGCGCATTAAGAACGTCTAAATTATTTAGGAGGTCACACAAATGGCATTAAGTGCAAATGAAATCATCAAGAACATTGAGACAGCACAGTTGAAGCAGGATGTTACAGACTTTAACGTAGGTGATACTATTAAGGTATACGCTAAGATTAAAGAGGGTAACAGAGAAAGAGTTCAGGCATTTGAAGGTACTGTACTGAAGAGACAGGGCGGAAGCAACCGTGAGACATTCACAGTTCGTAAGAATTCAAATGGTGTTGGCGTTGAGAAGACTTGGCCACTGCATAGCCCAACGATCGAGAAGATCGAGGTTATTCGTAGAGGTAAAGTAAGACGTGCAAAACTTAACTACTTACGTGATCGTGTTGGTAAGAAGGCTAAGGTTAAGGAACTTGTAAAGTAATACTTGCAGAGACAATGGAAACTTGCCCCCAGATTCATTTCAATCTGGGGGTTTCCTATTATGAAGAGAAAGTATCTTTATGGAGGATTGCATTGAGACGTAGAGCACAAAAAAGTTATTACGATAAGCATAATCTGTCGAGACATGTATCGAAACGAAATTCAAAGATTAAACGATTTTTCTGTGCCTTCTGGCGCTGGATACTGCTTGTGTTTGTTGCCGTGATTGTCGGCTATGCGTTTGTGACGTTTGGATTCCAGACTGTGACGGTCGTAGGACCTTCGATGAATCCAACGCTTGCAGATTCACAGGTTGTGCTGATCGACAAGATCGTATATAAGGTATCCGATGTGAAGCGGTATGACGTGATCGCGTATTCGCGTGTGGATGGCGATGGGTATTACGATATCAAGCGTGTTGTCGGTCTCCCGGGTGAAAAGGTGCGGATTTCGAATGGCGATATCTATATTAACGGCGATCGACGCAGCGATATCCCATTTACCATGATGATTCAGATCAGCGGTGTGGCGGAGGATGAGATCACACTGGGGGACAGTGAGTATTTCGTGATGGGCGACAATGTGAATAACAGTGAGGACAGCCGTTATACGAATGTTGGAAATATAGCAAAGACAGAGATAAAGGGAAAGGTCGTATCGATCCTTCTCCCGCGCAGTGATAAAGGAAAGGTAAAATAAGCGATGAATATTCAATGGTATCCGGGACATATGACGAAAGCCAAGCGTATGATGCAGGAAGATATAAAGCTGATTGATATTGTGATCGAGCTGCTGGATGCAAGAGCACCATTATCCAGCAAGAATCCGGATATTGATAATCTTGCTGCGAACAAGTCACGCATGGTGATTCTGAATAAAGCAGATATGGCAGATGCGAGAAAGACCGCGAAATGGGAAGAGTATTTTAAAGCGAAGGGATTCTTCGTGCTCAGTATGGACTCCCGGAAAAACTCTGGTATGAAGCCGGTGTCTGATACGATCCGGGAAGCGTGTAAGGAGAAGATTGCGCGTGACCGCAAGCGTGGTATTATCAACCGTCCAATCCGTGCAATGATCGTTGGAATTCCGAATGTCGGCAAGTCTACATTTATTAATTCCTATGCGAAGAAATCGTGCACGAAGGTCGGAAATAAGCCGGGTGTTACGAAAGGAAAGCAGTGGATTCGCATTGGCAAGGATGTGGAGCTTCTTGATACACCGGGTATTCTGTGGCCGAAATTCGATGATCAGGAGGTTGGCCTGCGGTTGGCGTATATCGGTTCCATCAACGATGAAATCCTGACGAAAAGCGAGCTTGCCTTAAAATTCATAGATTTTTTAAAAATAAATTATTGTAATGCTCTGACAGACAGGTATAATATAGATATTGATATACAGAATTCTGAGAATTTTGAGATATTGAAGCAGATTGCGGTTGCAAGATTATGTTTGTTAAAAGGAAATGAACCGGATCTTGACAAGGCTGCGGCGATTTTATTCGATGATTTTCGAAGCGGCAGACTGGGACGTATGACGTTGGAGGAGATACCGGAATAGGGAGTTTATAGATGATGAAGAAGAAAAAGAATGCGGATGTCGTAGAGACGGAAGCTGCAGAAGCGGTGACAGAGGAAACAAAAACATCCGAGGACAAAAAGCCGGAAACAGAGACAGAAACGGCAGAGGATATCGAGAAAAAAGCAGAAGAGGAAGCTGCGGAGATTGAAGCATATGACGCAGAAGGAAATCCGATCTTAAAAAAGAAAAAGAAGAGAAAAAGCAAGAAGAAAAAGACACAGAAACCGGAAGAAGTTAATATCGTGAAGGAGCTTCTGAGTCTGATCATCTATATCGGAATCGTTGTTCTGATCTGTTATTTCATCCTGAACTTTGTAGGCTGTCGTTCCAAGGTCGATGGTTCTTCCATGAATCCGACACTGGAGGATAAAGACAATCTGTGGGTAGATAAACTGTCATATACATTTGGTGATCCGAAGCGGTTTGATGTCGTGATTTTTAACTATGATGAGAACACGACCTATGTCAAGCGTATCATCGGTCTGCCGGGTGAGACAGTCCGTATCGACCAGAACGGAAATATCTATATCAATGGCAAGCTGCTCAAGGAGAATTATGGCAAAGAGACCATGTTGAACAACGGACGCGCTGGTTCGGATGTCTATCTAGGTTCAGACGAATACTTTGTGCTTGGAGATAACCGGAACAACAGTATCGACAGCCGGTGGTCGGATGTCGGAAATGTCAGCCGGGAGGATATCGTCGGGAAGGTTGTCCTGCGAATCTATCCATTTAAGAGCTTTGGACTGATCAAATAACAATATAGGACTGTGTTTATGCACAGTCCTTATTTTGCATTTAACAAAGGAGTAGGAAACGATGAAGATACAGGAGATTAAGGCGGCATATCAGGCACTCGATCCAGACGATGAGCCGATGTTGCAGGAGTTTATACATACTTACGGCACGGATGAGCGAAGCGGTGTGCAGGCACTCGTGGAGCAGACGAAAAAGAAGCTGGCGCAGTTAGAGGCAGAATATGTCCGTTCCGAGAAAATGCTTTCGTTTGAGCGTAAGTATCATGCGATGGGAAGCCGATATATATGTGGGATAGATGAAGTCGGCAGAGGACCATTGGCGGGTCCTGTTGTGGCATGTGCGGTGATACTGCCGGAGGATGAGATGCTTCTGCATCTGAATGATTCCAAGCAGGTGCCAAGAAAGAAACGGGAAATCTTATACGATATCATCCGGGAGAAAGCGGTTGCCTATGGCATCGGTGTTGTCTCAGAGAAACGGATTGATGAAATTAACATCTTACAGGCAACCTATGAGGCAATGCGTATGGCAATCGCAAATCTGAAGGTACAGCCGGATCTTTTATTAAATGATGCGGTGCGTATCCCGGAGGTTGATATCAAGCAGGTGCCGATCATCAAGGGAGATACGCTGTCGGCGAGTATTGCGGCGGCAAGTATCGTGGCAAAGGTGACAAGAGATCGTATGATGGTCGAGTATGACAAAGTTTATCCGGGCTATGATTTTGCAAGTAACATGGGCTATGGCAGTGCGAAGCATTATGCCGGATTGGACAAGCTTGGACCTTGCGAGATCCATCGAAGAACGTATATTAAGGAATATGTATGAATATAGACAATTCAAATCTTCAATTCAATCGGTATCAGACTGGAACCGTGACCGGGAACCGGACGGAGAGTGCGGCTGCAAATAACAACACGCAGACAGTGTCCGGCAACGCGGCACTGGCACAGGCGCAGGAAGGGCAGACCTTTACCGGTCGCATCGTCGATGTGAATGGTTCGCAGGTGACGATTCAGATGGACGGAAATATGATGCTGCAGGCACGGATGGCAGAAGCGGTGAACCTCAATATGGGTGATACGATTGCGTTTCTCGTAAAGGAGAATTCCGGAAACACGGTGATGATTCAGCCGCTTGCGTCGGATATGCAGGCGATGAAGGATCAGACGATCTTTGATCTGCTCGAAAAAAACCAGCTCTCGCCGTCGGATAAGAACTATCAGATCGCTGAGACGCTGTTAAATGAGAATATGCCGGTCGATCGTGCCAGCATGCAGAAAGTACTGCAGCAGGCATATAAATATCCGGATACGCCAATCCAGACGCTTGTATCCATGAATAAGATGCAGCTTCCGGTGACAGAACAGACGATTGCAGGCTTCGAGCAGTATCAGACGAACCAGCATGCGATGATGCAGGCGTTGTCCGGAATGACAGAGGAACTTACAGCGTATATGTCCGAGCCGGACAGTATGCGGGAGATGCTGCAGGTGTTGTCCGATGCACAGGATCTTCCGGTATTCGATGCAGACGCGATGCTGCAGGAGTTAGAGCAGACGACAGGTGATGTGCTGTTTGCGCAAGGGCAGGTAAGTGCTGGTGACCAGCTGCAAGCCACAGACATGACGGGCAATCCACCTGTATTATCCGCGGAACAGTTATCTGCATTTGCAGAGAAATTTGATATGACCGAAGAACAGATCACCGAGCTTACGAAACAGTTACAGGACATACATCTGGATGCGAAGACAATACAGACGGTGTTCGACCAGTCCGATACGACGATGCAGCTTGCGAACCATCTGCAGGCACTTGTCACAGGAGCCGCCGATAAAACGATGATTGATGCGGAGACGATGAAGGCGTTTTTCGCGTCGGAAGGCATGAAGGAGCTGTTGGAAGCTGCTGTGAAGGAGAAGTTCACGCTGAACCCGGAGAAGATGGAGAATCCACAGGAGGTCTCCGATCTGTACAAGGGCATCTATGAGAAGATGGATCGTCTGATGCAGCAGATGAGCGGACATGCAAGCTCGTCAGGCGAGCATCTGTCCGAGTCGGCGAAGGGCATGCAGGAGCGGATTGATTTCCTGCAGAACCTGAGTAATCTCTTCCCATATGCACAGATTCCGGTGCGGATGGAGGGCAGAGATGGAAATGCAGATCTGTTTGTCTATATGAATAAGAAACGGATGCAGGAGAAAAAGGAAGACGTCAGTGCTCTGCTGCATCTGGATATGGAATATTTAGGACCGACGGATGTCCATGTGTCCTTGCGTGGGACGATGGTACATACGAAGTTTTACGTTGAGG
>CAVKUW010000049.1:0-13329 GCA_963659815.1 Butyricicoccaceae bacterium | reverse complement strand
TTGCAACCGAGATGGTGATATTAGAGCTTTTGCTGCATGGCGGAGAAAAACAGGAAGTATAGTATAACAGATATAAAAAGCTCCACGCTTATAAGTTAAGCGTGGAGCTTTTGCATTGTCGTAGATATTTACTTCGAACACATATACAACAGGTTTTCCCATCTACGGTCAACCTCTTCCTGATACTGTACAAGCAGGTTCTCATTTTCAGGCTTGAACAGGTGCTTGAATCTGCCCTGTGGACGAAGGAAGTCTTCAATTGGAAGCTTCTTCTTTGGCTCGTAGTTCAAGATCCATTTGCCTTCCACAACCTCGAACAGTGGCCAGTAGCATGTCTCCACTGCGAGCTTGCAGATCTTCATGATATCCGGTGTATCATAACGCCAGCCACGAGGACATGGTGACATGATATTTAAGAATGCTGCACCCGGTGTGTAGATTGCCTTCTCAGACTTCTCGTACAAATCCTTCATGGTTCCGATGAAGGTAGACTGTGCAACATATGGAATGTCGTGGTTTGCGATGATGGACGCGAGATCCTTCCGGTTCTGCATCTTACCATTAGAGCATTTACCAACCGGAGTTGTCGTTGTATCTGCAAACATTGGTGTTGCAGAAGAACGCTGGATACCCGTGTTCATGTAAGCACCATTATCATAGCAGACATACACCATATCGTGATTACGCTCCATCGCGCCTGACAGGGACTGGAGACCAATATCGTAAGTACCGCCGTCACCACCAAATGTGATGAACTTATAGTTAGCGGAGATCTTTCCCTTCTTTTTTAATGCATGGTAAGCGGTTTCGATACCAGACAGGGTAGCACCTGCATTTTCAAATGCGTTGTGCATGTAGCTGTCCTCCCATGCGGTATATGGATACATGAAGCTGGATACCTCCAGACAGCCGGTTGCATTTCCGATCACTGCCTTGTCGCCCTCATGCAGGGCACGCAGAACTGTACGAACAGCGATTGTTCCGCCGCAGCCTGCACACATTCTATGTCCCGGAGCGAGACGTTCCGGTTTGCTCATTACTTCTTTGAAATTAAATGCCATCTCGATTCCCTCCGTTACTTTCTAAGTCCGATATACTTGAACTGTTCTACTTCCTGCTTGCCAGATACATAATCCATCAGATCCTGATAGATACCACAGGCAGTTTCAACTGTGTAATCTCTTCCGGCAAGACCGTAGAAATAGTTGACAGTTGTAGCTTCGTTCTTTGTGTCATATAAAGCAGCCTTCAGTTCAGAACCAAGTGGACCGCCGCATCCGGAGAAGCTCTCGGCACGATCCATGATGGCGATGCCCTTTGCATTTTCAAGGGCAGCAGCTAACTCAGCACCTGGGAATGGACGGAATACACGAACCTTGATCATTCCTGCCTTGATGCCCTGCTCGCGAAGCTCATCAACGGCTTCCTTTGTTGTACCGGCAGCAGACCCCATGATCACGATCACGTACTCGGCGTCATCCATGCGATACTCCTCGAAAAGTCCGTACTTTCTTCCGGAGATCTTCTCGAATTCCTCTGCAACCTCTAAGATAACCTTCTTGGCATTCTTCATGGCGATACGCTGGTTCATCTTTGTCTCCATGTAGAAAGGAGAGTTTGCATAAGGACCAACTGCCATTGGCATATCTGCATTTAACAGGAAGTTTTCTGGTTCATAGCTTCCTACAAATTCTTTTACTTTCTCTGTCTCGATCAGTGAGATATTCTCAACTGCATGGCTGGTGATGAAACCATCCTGACAAGCCATAAATGGAAGCTTGACGTCCGGATGCTCCGCAATGCGGAACGCCTGAATATAATTGTCGTAGGCTTCCTGATTGTTCTCAGCGTAGATCTGAATCCAGCCGGCATCTCTGGCACCCATACTGTCAGAGTGGTCACAGTTGATGTTGATCGGTCCGGTTAAGGCACGGTTTACAACCGCCATAACGATTGGAAGACGATCGGAAGCTGCGACATAAAGTACTTCCCACATGTATGCAAGACCACAGGAAGAAGTAGCGGTAATTGCTCTTGCACCAGCGGCACAGGCGCCCATTGTGGCACTCATAGAGCTGTGCTCGGATTCAACCGGGATAAACTCGGTGTCGATGTCGCCGTTTGCAATGAAGGTGGATACCATCTGTGGAATTTCTGTCGATGGTGTGATTGGGAATGCTGCCATTACGTCAGGATTGATCTGCTTGATTGCATGTGCAACTGCCTCGTTACCTGACATTCTTTCACGAATTGCCATATTAGATTCCCTCCTTCATTGTGATTGCTCCGAAGCTGCAGACGCGCTCACAGATACCGCAGCCCTTGCAGTGGTCTAAGTCGAAGTCTTCTCTTTTTCCGTCCTTTACCGGAATACAGCTATCCGGGCAGACAGGTGTACAGAGCAGACACTGTGTACATTTTTCCCAGTCAATCACTGGAGTTTTTGTTCTCCATTCGCCTGTACAGAATTTACGGGAACCGCCGCCACCGTAGATCTGGTTGCCCGGCGTCATATCATAGTAAGGACTATGTTCATTGATTTTAGAAATATCCGTTGCTTTTGACATTTATTTTACCTCCTCGAACGCCATTTTCAGTGCACGCATATTGCCGTCGATTACTTCCGGCTTCTTTGCAAATTTGTGCTCATAAGATGCCTGCATCTGGGATAAGAACACATCTTTATCCATGATGTCTGCAACCTTCACGATAGCAGCAAGCATCGGGGAGTTAGGGAAATACTTTCCAAGTGTTTCCATTGATACCTTGTGTGCATCAATCGTATAAACGCTTCCCTTGTATCCATTTAATAAAGGAAGAATCTCTTCCTTTGGACGCGGTGTGTTGATTACGATGGCACCATCCTCCTTCAGACCGTTTGTGACATCTACGGAATGAAGCAGTGTCTCATCGACAACAACCACATAGTCCGGATGGTAAATATTGGAATGTACCCGGATTTCGGATTCGCCAATTCGATTGTAGGCTGTGATCGGTGCGCCCATACGTTCCGGACCATACTCCGGAAATCCCTGGACGTGCATGCCTGTGTTGAAAGCAACGTCTGCAAGCAGAAGTGCTGCGGTTTTGGCACCCTGACCTCCACGTCCGTGCCATCTGATCTCGATGTTCTTTTTCATATATTGCACTCCATTTCTCATAAATACAGTAAAAAACACAATAATTATACCATTCTGATAAAAAATGTAAAGGGAGTCGGTGGTTTTTCTTGGCAAATTACAATCTTTCTTGAATAATCTGGTCGAAATTGATATAATCAGTACGTTAAGCTTGTACACAGCAAAAATCAAAGGAGTTTTGTTATGGGAAGAAAAAAGAAAGACAAAAATAACATAGATCAGGAACAGATTGATCTGATTCCAGTAGAGTCACAGCCAGAGGAAGAAACGGAAGTGGATGCACAGCCGGAAACACCGGAGGAAGAAAGCGAATCTTCTGCATTGTTTGGTGCGTATGTTGCTGAGGAGAACAAATGGGAGCGCAAGAACCGGATCAAGGATGAGAAGATCAAGGCAAAACAGGAGAAGAAGCGTGCGAAGTACGCGGATGTTGATGACGATACATACGAGCAGATGAAAGCGGGCGGCGCTCATAAGTTTTTTGGCGTGCTGTCTTTGATGATGCTGATCGTCGGAATTGCCGCAGTTGCACTGTTTGTCTACCGTTTGGTCATTGCACCTTCCTACGCGCAGGTGGGAGAGAAGGAAAAGAACCTGCATGTAGAAGGATTTGCCACGGAGACAGATACTTCCAAATACGAGCAGCAGGTAACTGCTTTGCAGGGGATTGCAACCCCGTCGGATCTGACTGATACATGGGTGGAACAGCCGTTTGAACAGGCGACACCAAGTGATGTCTCTACACAGGATACAGAGGGTGCTGATACATTACCGGTAGACGATGCAGAAGCAAAGCCTGTTGTGATTGATTAGGAGGTGCAAGGATGAAAAAGACATGGAATAAACTTATTATTGTGTCGTTTATAGTGCTTGCGGTCGTTGCCTGTGCGGCAATCGTATTCCTATATCCGTATTACAATGAATATAAGGTATTTGACGGTATTGAAGCCGGACAGTGGAGTGAGGTACAAAAAAGCTACGAAGCGTTAGACAGCGAAAAGCAAAAGGCAGTACAGGAACTGCTTCCGGATTACGCGAAGCATATCTGTCTGGAATATCAGACCGGAGAGAAAGATTACATTTATACAGTCGCAGCCTATGATGCGATCAATAGTATCGATGAGACAAAGGGCATCTGTACAAAATACAATGTGCTTGTCAATCGTACCGAATACCGGGATGCGATCGAGCAGATCTACAACTCGAACCAGAACTATAACGGACAGGGTGTTGTGCAGGCGAACGAGACGATCAACAAGATCAATCTCCGGCTGGATACGGACACGAAAAAAGAAGTTGTGACCGAGGTTTTAAATGAGAAGTATCAGCAGTATGTAAATGGAGAGATTACGGCGGATGCGATGAACAGCTACATTTCTATCGTCAATGGTCTGGCAGTGACAGATCTTGCAGATTATATGACGGTGCTTGCCAACAACATTCAGGTGATCGAGTCCTACCGGGCATTGTATGATACGGCGCAGGCGGCGTATGAACAGGGTGATTATTTTACGGCATTGAATATTTGTCAGTCCGTGCAGTTAGACCCGCTGGATTCGCAGTATATTGATAAATTTTACTCATTATACAAGCTTGCGTATTCTACAGGCATGAATTATTATGACGGTCTGCTTGATACGTATATTGAGATCGGGGATAACCAGAACGCACTGAACCTGCTCGATAAGCTGGAAAAATATTATGCCGAAGATATGAATCTCCAGAAATACAAGCTGTCTATGGCATCTGACTGGCAGAAGGCATATGTGAAGCTGGCGGAAAATGCAGATTCAGAAATCCAGAAGGCACTTGGAGAGACCGAGGACGGTATCAATATATTGGATTCGTTCTATAAGAATATCAAACCGGACAGTATGTTGTTGTACGATGTCGATGAGGACGGTGTGCCGGAAGCATTTTTCTATAACAGCATGGAGCGCAATGAAACCTATGTGAGCTGCTTTATCTTTACCTACCGGGATGGCGCAGCGTCTTATCTTGGTTATGCAAAGGTACGGAGCTTCTGCAGCGACAGCAGCTTTGTCACATTCCCTTGGTTGTCGGCACGGACTTCCGGGGATGAATATTGTCTGAAACGGTATTCGGATGGCGTGATCACAGATGGACCATATGTCCAGAACGTGGATGGCACGTATTATGTCAATGAGCAGGTTGTGGATGAGACGGAGTACCTCTCCCAGCAGAGTGAAACGCTTGCAACATCCTTAAATAAGGGTGTCAAGGATTGTGATACAGCAACATTAGAAGACAGTGAAAGCTATATCTTAGCTTACAAATAAATTAAACGAGAGTATGGAGGCGAATTATGGTAAAACTTTATGAAACAGGTGCATACTTACTGAATGGTTCCGAACTGGTTCCAGATGACGGACAGGCACAGGCAGTACTTGCATCGAAGGGTGTACAGACATCCAAAGAGGATGCATCGAAAAACACAATGGCATATGGAATCCTCGAAGCACACAATACTTCGGGCAATATGGAACAGCTTAAAATCAAGTTTGATAAGATGACAAGCCATGATATTACATTTGTTGGAATTATCCAGACAGCGAGAGCGTCAGGACTGACAGAGTTCCCAATCCCATATGTACTTACAAACTGTCATAACTCTTTGTGCGCAGTTGGTGGAACAATCAATGAGGACGATCATGTATTTGGCCTTTCCTGTGCAAAGAAATATGGCGGAATCTATGTGCCACCTCATCAGGCAGTTATCCATCAGTTTGCAAGAGAGATGCTTGCAGAATGTGGTGCCATGATTTTAGGCTCTGACAGTCATACACGTTACGGTGCCCTCGGTACAATGGCAATCGGCGAAGGCGGCGGCGAGCTTGCCAAGCAGTTGCTGAAGCGTACATACGATGTAGCAAAACCGGGTGTTGTGGCAATCTACTTAGACGGCGAAGTCCAGAAGGGTGTTGGACCACAGGACGTTGCCCTTGCAATTATCGGAGCTACCTTTGGCTGTGGCTATGTAAAGAATAAGGTTATGGAGTTCGTAGGACCGGGCGTAGATAAGTTGTCCGCAGATTTCCGTATTGGTGTCGATGTTATGACAACAGAGACAACCTGTCTTTCTTCTATCTGGAAGACCGATGAGAAGATTGAAGAGTGGTATGAGACACATTACAGACCAGAGTGTTACAAAGAATTAATTCCGGGTGCAGTTGCATACTACGATGGCGTTGTTTACGTAGATCTGTCTAAGGTAAAGCCTATGATCGCAATGCCATTCCACCCAAGCAATGTTTATACGATCGAGGATGTAAAGGCAAATCTGATGGATGTCTTAGACGATGTAGAAAAACGCGCACAGGTATCCTTAGATGGCAAGATCGACTTTACACTCAAGGATAAGGTTGTTGACGGAAAGCTTTTTGTAGAGCAGGGAATCATCGCAGGCTGTGCTGGTGGTGGATTCGAGAATATCTGTCAGGCAGCAGACCTGATCCGTGGAAAATATATTGGCGCTGACGAATTTACACTTTCTGTATATCCGGCATCGACTCCGATTTATATGGAACTTGCGAAGAATGGTGTACTTTCCGATCTGATCGAGACAGGTGCGATCGTGAAGACTGCATTCTGCGGACCGTGCTTTGGTGCTGGAGATACACCTGCAAACAATGCATTCTCAATCCGTCACTCAACAAGAAACTTCCCGAACCGTGAAGGTTCGAAGATCCAGAATGGACAGATTGCTTCTGTTGCACTGATGGATGCACGTTCGATCGCAGCGACAGCCGCAAACAAGGGCTTCTTAACAGCTGCAACTGACCTGGATGTAGAATACAAGGGACAGAAGTACTTCTTCGACAAGAAGATCTACGACAACCGTGTCTATAACGGATGGGGACATCCACAGCCAGAGCAGGAGATTAAGTTTGGACCAAACATCAAAGACTGGCCAGAGATGGTGACATTGACCGATAATCTGATGCTCAAGGTAGCTTCCGTGATCCATGATCCGGTTACAACAACGGATGAGCTGATCCCATCTGGTGAGACATCTTCGTATCGTTCCAATCCACTTGGACTTGCAGAGTTTACATTGTCCCGTAAGGATCCAGAGTATGTAGGCAGAGCCAAGGCAATCCAGAAGGTGGAGCGTGTACGTGAAGCTGGCGAGTGCATGGGCGAAGCAGATCCGAATATGAAGATAGCTATGCACAAGGTAAAGGAAATGTTCCCGGATGCATGTGGTTCAAACACAGGTGTCGGAAGTACGATCTTTGCAGTGAAGCCGGGCGATGGTTCTGCCCGTGAGCAGGCGGCATCCTGCCAGAAGGTACTTGGCGGCTGGGCAAATATTGCCAAGGAGTATGCGACAAAACGTTATCGTTCAAACCTGATTAACTGGGGTATGCTTCCATTTGTCATGGATGAAGATTATGACTTCGATGTGGATGATTATGTATTCATTCCGGGTGTTGCACAGGCAATCAGCAACAAGGATGAGATCATCAAGGCATACGTTGTAAATAAGGATATGAAGGAGTTGTCTTTGAAGCTGGGCGACCTGACAGATGATGAGAGAGATATCATTCTGGCTGGCTGTCTGATCAACTACTATAAGACACACTAATCAGATATATTCATTTAAACCTTTACACATGGTTTTCAATACTATATAATATACGCATTAGGAGCGTATATTATATGGATATTGAAAAGGACAGTCTGAAAAAACAAATACGGGAAATGACGCAGCTTGGCTATATTGCACCGGAGGATCTTCCTTCGATTGAGCTTTATATGGATCAGGTAACGACGTTCATGGATAAATATCTTTCGCAGAACAAACGGTATGAGGAAGATAAGACGCTGACGAAAACGATGATCAACAACTATACGAAGAACAATCTGCTCCCGCCGCCGGAGAAGAAGCGGTATACAAAGGAGCATCTGATTCTGCTGATCTATATCTATTATCTGAAAAATGTGATATCGATCAGTGATATCCAGATCATGCTGAAGCCGTTGATCGATCATTATTTTGAGAATCTGGATGCACCACACAGCTTGGAAGAGATTTATGCAAGTCTTTACAAGCTAGAACAGCATCAGCATTTTCGGGTGGAAAACAGTGTCGTGAAGACGTTTGAATTGTCAGAGCATGATTTCCCGGGTGTGGAAGACAAGTATATTAAGAATCTGAATTTCCTGTCCTTGCTCGGCTATGATATCTTCATCAAGAAGAAAATCATGGAGCAGATCATTGATGAGATGGCTGCGGAACAGGCAAAAGAACAGGAACAGGCAAACGAGAAAGATAAGAAAAAAAAGAAGAAAGTCGAAGCGTAATTTTACGCTTCGTCTTTTTCTGTGTCAGATTCTTTTGGCAGAAGCGTGAGGGTGACACGTTCGATACGGTTTCGATGTACCTCAGTTACTTTGAAATGGGCACCTTCACAATTTGCCTCTTCACCGGCGGTTGGAATCTTGTCCAGCAGTTCGATGATATAACCAGCAAGTGAATCGTAGTCCTCAGACTGGAAATCCGTGTGCAGTTTATCGTTTAAGTCGTCCAGCTTGATCGAGGCATCAATATCATATGTGTGATTGCCAAGATCACGGATCAGATCATTCTCATTTTCGTCGTATTCATCGCGGATATCTCCGACGATTTCCTCGACCAGATCCTCCATCGTGATAATACCGGATGCCTGACCATATTCATCCAGCACGATCGCCATGCTGTCAGCCGACGTTTTCATCTCGGCGAAAATCTGGCTTGTCTTCTGATATTCATAGACGAACAGTGGCTTTCGCAGGATGCTTCGCAGATCAAAATACCGGATATCCAACAGTTCCCGGTAGAAGAACAGGTCTTTGATGTTCAGGATACCGATGATGTTTTCCTTGGAATCCTCGTAGATCGGGATTCGGGTATATGTCTCACTTTTGAAGATATCAACCAGCTCTTCGTACGTTGAATTCACATCGGCGGCGATCACATCGGCTCTTGGAATCATGATATCCTTCGAGAGCGCATCGCCGAAATCAACGACGTTTGAAATCATAAACTTTTCTTCCGGTTCAATGACACCTTCCTCGTGAGAAACATTCACGATGGTTCGCAGCTCCGCCTCTGTAATTCCAGCCTTCTTTTTGGATGGATCAACGTGGAAAAGGTGGAAAATACCAGACGTGACTATATTTAATAGGAATATGACAGGGGTGAGGATTATCATCACCCATGAAATTGGATAAGCAACAGCCAGAGAAAGCTGCAGTGTGTATTGTGTAGCCAGTGTTTTTGGGGAAATCTCACCGAAAACCAAGACAAGAAAAGTCAGAATACCGGTTGCAATGCCGATGTATCTGTTTCCGAATACTGAGGTACACAGAGTGGTTGCAAGTGCGGATGCAGATATGTTTACAATGTTATTTCCGACCAGAATTGCACTTAAAAGTTTGCCTGGGTTTCTGGTAATCTGTAATGCTTTTTTGGCTCTGCGATTCCCATCGTCGGCGAGTGAACGCAGTTTAATATGGCTTACGGTTGTCAATGCTGTCTCTGAAGATGAGAAAAAAGCAGATAACATCAGTAAAATAATGATAATAATGACTTGTAACGCGGGACTTGTGTCCAAAAAAATCACTCCTTTAATCAATAAATTTCCTATTATTCTATAGGTAACGCACATGGTTGTCAAGATATTAGATATAACCAAAAATTATAACTGATTCATCTTAAAACCTATTAGACAAATAGGAATTAAGATGGTAAGATAACCTTGCAATCAAGAAAACGGGTTGCAAACAAGAAAAGACAACAAGGCACAAGCCGGAAAATAAAAAGAAAGACGAGGTACAAAATTATGGGAAAGAAACATTATGAGGACAGAAATTTAAAATTTGAAACATTACAGTTACACGTAGGACAGGAACAGCCAGATCCAGTGACAGATGCAAGAGCCGTTCCAATCTATCTGACATCTTCTTATGTGTTCCATAACAGCCAGCATGCAGCTGACCGTTTTGGATTGAAGGATGCCGGTAACATCTATGGACGTCTGACAAACCCGACAGAGGATGTATTTGAGAAGCGTATCGCAGCACTCGAAGGTGGTGTCGCAGCACTTGCAGTTGGTTCCGGAGCAGCAGCTCTTACCTATGCATTTCAGGCACTGGCACATGCAGGTGACCATATCGTAGCAGCCAAGAACATCTACGGTGGAACTTACAACCTGCTTGCACATACACTTCCGGATTATGGTATCGAGGCAACTTTCGTAGATCCATTTGACTACGATGCAATCGAAGCAGCGATCAAGCCAAACACAAAGGCAGTTCAGATCGAGACACTTGGAAATCCAAATTCAGAGGTTGTAGATATTGAGCGTATCGCAAAGATCGCACATGCACACAACATTCCACTGGTTGTCGACAATACATTTGCAACACCATACCTTGTAAGACCAATCGAGTATGGTGCAGATATCGTCGTTCATTCCGCAACAAAGTTTATCGGTGGTCATGGAACAACACTCGGCGGTGTGATCATTGATAGTGGTAAATTTGACTGGCTGAAGGCTGCGGACAAGTTCCCATGGCTGGTAGAGCCAAACGTATCTTATCATGGAGTCAGCTTTGCAAAGGATACTGCTCCGGCAGCATTCGCTACTTACATTCGTGCTATCCTGCTCCGTGATACAGGTGCAACGATCTCGCCAGTACATTCCTTCATCTTCTTACAGGGACTTGAGACATTATCTCTCCGTGTAGAGCGCCATGTAGAAAATGCGTTGAAGGTTGTACAGTATCTGAAGAATCAGCCACAGGTAGAGAAGGTAAATCACCCATCGATCTCTGAGAATCCAGAGCAGCAGGCACTTTACAAGAAGTACTTCCCGAATGGCGGTGGATCAATCTTTACGTTTGAGATCAAGGGTGGTGCTGCAGAAGCACAGAAGTTTATCGATAACCTCGAACTCTTCTCTCTGCTTGCAAATGTAGCGGATGTGAAGTCACTTGCAATCCATCCGGCATCAACCACACATTCTGAGTGCAACGAGGCAGAGCTTCTCGATCAGGGAATCAAGCCAAACACAATCCGTCTTTCTATCGGTACAGAAAATATCGATGATATCATTGAGGATCTCGATGAGGCATTTAAAGCGCTTGCAGAGTAATCACTTGTGAAAATATGGTTAAAAAGAGGCAGAAACTTGGTCTGCCTCTTTTTTATTTATATGAAATGTGGTAAAATAGGGTTAGTAAAAACAAACAGGAAAGTGTAAACGGTGAAAAGATGTTATCAGTCGTATTACCTGCCTACAATGAAGAAAAAATGATTCAGAAAGCGGCAGGAACCATAGGCGGAATTTTACAAAAAGAAGCCATTGATTATGAGATTATATTCGTAGATGATGGTTCCAAAGATGGAACGTGGCAGCAAATAGAACAGACACAAAAAGAAGATCGGCATGTCAATGGAGTTCGTTTTTCCAGAAATTTCGGAAAAGAATCTGCCATGATGGCGGGACTGGAAAATGCAGGTGGCGATTGCGTCGTTGTGATGGACTGTGATCTACAGCATCCACCGGAGACAATCGTGGAGATGTATCGACTGTGGCAGCAGGGATACGAAGTTGTCGAGGGCGTGAAGCGTACGCGTGGAAAGGAAAGCGTCTTTCATAAATTAAGCGCGGGACTTTTTTACAAACTGATCTCGAAGGCTGTCAAGATTGATATGTCCAGAGCGTCGGATTTCAAACTGATGGATCGACGCGCGGTGGAAGCATTGCTTGCAATGCCGGAGCGGAATGCTTTCTTCCGGGCGTTATCTTCCTGGATTGGATTCCGGACAACCTCGGTGGAGTTTGATGTGCAGGAACGGGAAATTGGCGAGTCGAAATGGTCGACCAAGTCATTGATCCGTTACGCAATCTCCAATATCGTGTCGTTTTCTTCAGCGCCGATGACACTGGTAACAATTACCGGTATACTTGGGTTTCTGTTTGCGGTTATACTAGGCATACAGACACTTGTAAATTATTTTTCTGGTCATGCGGTCGAAGGATTTACGACAGTGATCCTGATTATCCTGATCATGGGCAGTCTGATTCTTATGGGATTGGGCGTCATAGGATATTATATTGCGAAGATCTATGAGGAGGTTAAATGCCGCCCGCGCTATATTGTATCGCGAAAAGTCGGAGCAGGCATGACATGGGAGAAACGTAGATAGGCTTAAAAAACCAAAGGAGGTATTGGATGCGTAAGAAATCACACATATCGCTTACAAAGGGTGTTGTACACGGACTGTCCGCAGAACAGCGGTTCGGACATCGCTTATCCCTGTATGTGGGAAGCATACTTCCAGATTGTACACCTTCTTTTTTGACAAGACGTCATTGTATCGAGGATACGTTTGATGTGTGTGAAAAGAAGATGCTTGGATTCTTGAAGCATTACAAAACAAAGAAAAAAGGCGTTTCGATCTTATCAAGTATTCGGATGGGTGTGGTATTGCATTACATTGCAGATTATTTTACATATCCGCACAATGCACATTATCCGGGAACTTTGAAAGATCATTGCAGTTATGAAGAGGACTTGAAGCATCGCATGCGAAGCTTTGTGCGTCACAGATATGAATCTGGCGAGATGCAGTATGATGAACGGATGCTGCCAACGATTCATTCCTTGCAGGAGTTGCTCGATTATGTCAAAGAAAAACATGAACATTATGTACATGATCGTGGAAATGTGAATCTGGATTGCGCGTATTCGTATATTGTTTGTCTGGCTGTGATGTATTCTCTGTTGCAGCTTGCTGTAAATCCGGCATAAAAATAGAGAATCTGACGCATACTATCCGGGAACTGTAAGAAAACAGTTCAGAGAAGGAGGATATTGTATGCGAGCTGGAGCAGACGTTTACAGAGAAGTAGCTGAGCGTTGTAGCGCTTATGACAAGAGTGAGCGGAAATCTTGTTTTTGCAATGTGGCAGAGGGCGAGAAAAGCTGTCTGAATTGCAGACATTTCGCAGAGGACGAGCATTGCAGACTGGATCTGTACGATCCGATTGTAAAAGATTTATAAGAAATGAAGGGACTTTTTCGGAAGTCCCTTTTTTCTTAGTTTGCGTGCCATGGGCACGCTCTAACGCAATGTCATTAACTTAGCAGTAAAACAATAACGTATTTGTCTAAT
>CAVKUW010000048.1:536-2333 GCA_963659815.1 Butyricicoccaceae bacterium | reverse complement strand
GCATTCTATCGGCAGAATGATGCATCTATTCATGAAACATAAGCATAGATCACGCCAGTTACTCGGATATTGTTCTGCATATTCACGACACTTTTCCTGAAAGTGCCGGTAATTTATGGCATAGTTTGATTTATCGGATTCAGAAATATTTCCTGTTGTCAGAATTTCATGAAGAATATCGTTGTCAGACTCAGTGGCAACTCTGGATGCAAGATGAAACTTACTCTTATCTTCTACTTCCATGGATTGCTTGTTTACATCCCATATACAGGGCGCAATCTGTGTCATCAGTCCATAAATATTTTTATCGTTTGGCATGCCATCATGCATGCTTTCAAGTTTCTGGTAAAACGCCCTCAACAGAAGAAAAATAGAAGTCAATCTTTGCTGTCCATCTATAATAGTAATTTCTTCATCTTCAATACAAAAAATAATCGTTCCAAGGAAATATTCTTCATTATTATCAGGATTATCTATATAAAACGACAGAACATCAGACCACAGAGTTTCACATTTATCGATATCCCAACTGTATGGACGCTGATATTCAGGGACAACAAAACGGCTTTTACCTGAAGTGCTTAATGTATCTGTGAGAATCTGTCGGATATTTTTTCTGCTAATATTTAATTCAGCCATGATATTTCCTTATATTTTCTGATCAGATAGTCCTGAACTGGATACCGGCATCTTTCATCTGAAGTACCGTATTGGTTTTGAGCTGGTCGTTGCCTTCGAACAGTTTGTCCAGCACGATGACTTTGTCCGGTTTCGCTGCAAGCAGTCCGTCGATGATTTCGGGAGTGATTTCCTCCAGCACCAGCGCCATTTCAGTGCCGTTGACAAGGGTATAACCGTTTTTGTTTTCGATGGTGCTGTTCAGGTCTTTGCCGTTTTTCAGCAATAATTCGTATACCATATTGACCGCCGTGACGTTCGGTGCCACCGGATTGATGAAATCCATCATCTGTTGTTCCCATTCCTGACGGTTTGCACCGTCGACGGCACGCCATTGCTTGAAATTGCTCTCGGACAGCCGGAATACCTTGAAACCCAAATCGGGCATTTTGGGTTCCGTCCTGTCGTCAAGATCGAGTTGCTCCCTCTGTTTTTCACGTTCCGCCTCAATGTCCTGCCGGATTTGTTGCCCTGCACGGCGGATGCGTTCCATCGCAATATCGGCAATTGTCCGGTATCCTGCCTTGTATGCCTCGCTCTCCGGCTTGCACGGTTCGGCCATCTGCACGCAGATATACTGGCGGTTTCCGCCATCTTCACGGTTCAGTTGCATGACGGCATGAGCCGTGGAGCCACTCCCTGAGAAAAAATCCAAGATAATATCTGATTGATTTACCACATGATAAATAAATTTTTTAATTAAATTGTGAGGCTTTGGTTTATCAAAAATATCTTTTCCTAAAAGTTGTTTTAATAATTCGCTACCATTCCTGGTGGGTAACCGCAAAATACTTTTTAGATTTTCAAATGATTCGGTTATATAAAGTTTTCTATACGCCCTATCTGAACGGAAAATAATTCTGTTATCATCAGCTAATTCATTGATGTATTCTTGACTCATCCAATGGCGTCCTGGTGGAGCAGGAATACTTTTTCCATTAAAAAATCTGGCAGGGCCGGGACCTTCACCAGTTAGATCAACCGCATAATATATTCTCCATTCTTTATCAATATTTTTGTAGTTTCCAAGCCAAGCAAAATCTTTTGTACCTTTATGTTTGTCTTCTTCAAGATAAACATCAATTTCGTTACTTAACCATGCTTCTGCTTCTTCAATCG
>CAVKUW010000048.1:0-526 GCA_963659815.1 Butyricicoccaceae bacterium | reverse complement strand
GGTTATGCACTTCGTTGTCGTCGATGGAAACGAAGATCACGCCGTCGTCGCACAACAGCGATTTCGCCAGATACAGGCGCGGCATCATCATGTTGAGCCAGTTGCTGTGGTACTGTCCGTTTTCCTTGCTGTTTTTATGGAACATGCCTTCGCGGGTCATGGTGCCGTCTTTGTCGATGTCACCGATGCGGTGCAGGTATTCTTCCCGGCTTTCGGCGAACCGGTCGGGGTAGATGAAGGAGTCGTTGCCGGTGTTATATGGTGGGTCGATGTAGATCATCTTCACTTTGCCGAAGTAGCTTTTCTGGAGAATTTTCAGGGTCTCCATGTTTTCGCCTTCGATGAAGATGTTGTTCGTCCGGTCGAAATCGACGGAGACTTCCCGGACAGGAATCAGTGTGGCGGAGGACGGCAGCTGCATGATGCGGAATGCGTCGCTTTTGCCTGCCCAGTTCAGGACATAGCGCTCGTTGGAGAAGTTGATGTCTTTACCGAGAGCGGCCTTGAGTTTTTCCCAGTCTACTTT
>CAVKUW010000047.1:1469-4100 GCA_963659815.1 Butyricicoccaceae bacterium | reverse complement strand
CATTTTGAGTTCCCAGCCTTGTAATATTTTAGTCTGTGCCTCATCTTCATACAATAAAACATCCGGAAACATACTCTTCTTATTTACAGAGAGTGTGCTTTCTCCACCTGCACTTTTAATCTTTAATCCCAATCCATTCAGCATTACTTTTATCTCTGAAATAATTACGATTGCCCAACTTCTTTCATTTCTTCTGATAATTGTCCCCATACATTTCACCTTCATCTTTCTTTAAATTCTGCTATAAGATTTTCCTCTTTTATATATTTACGAGTTTTTTTATCTAATCCTTCCCATGCTAAGAATAATCTTCTTTTTGCTACATCAATATAATCTATTTCTTCTTTTTTAAACAATGCAACATCTTCATTCTTTTCAATTCCAATAAAATTTCGCCCTTCCATCAATGCTGCCACTAAAAATGATCCGCTACCAAAAGTATTATCAAGTACTATATCCCCTGGATTTGTATATGTTCTTACCATATATCTGCCCAGTTCTATAGGCTTCTGTGTTGGATGAAGAACTGCACCTTCTGATTCTGCTGTTTTAATATAAATAACATCTGTAGGATAGCGGTCTCCATCACTTGCTACATGCACTGGTTCAAAGTCTCCATAATTACCACTAAGCTGATTTTTTCTTATTCCCTTATCATATGGTTCTCCCTTTGTCATTTGAGGATGATATGTTGGCTGTTTTTTATAAAAAACGCAAACATCTTCATGTTTTCTTAGTGGTTGCTTTTTAGCATTCAAAAAATTAGTTGGCTTTGATTTTTCCCATACCCACTTATACTTATAAATATTAGGCTGGCTCAAAATCAACTTCGCAGTAAAAACTCCATTAGATGTTAAAACAATTGCCCCATTGGGTTTTATTATTCGATTATATTGTTTCCATAACTCATCTAAAGGAATATAACTATCCCATTTATTTTGTGTCATACCATATGGTAAATCACACAAAATCATATCCACACTTCCATCTGGTATCTTTTTCATATACTCTAAGCAATCGCCTTCAAACAATTTGTTGATCACATTACTCATATTTATATTATTTTTTTCACTATTCATGCCGTATCTCCTCGAACATATTTTCTGTTCATAATATATCATTTTATTTTATCGAACACAAGTTCTTATATCTGTTTTTTCATATAAAAATCCAAAATAAATTTTAACATATATCTTCCGTTTTTTCCACTTATAAAGAAAACACCTTTATTGCACTTTAGAGGTATCACAAAGGCTATTAAAACTTTTTCAGTCACAATAGCCTTTGATAATTTTTATCTTCCCTCATACACCTCCCACAATCTCTTCTGCTCCGCTCCTATCCTCAATATCTCCTGCAAGTCCCTTGCCATTGCCTCAACATTAGCATCTATCTGTTCAACAGTACCAGTACGATTACCTGCTGTAATCTCCCATTGAACACTCTCTTTAGAGTAATATTCCTTAGTATCCGCATTCATATATCCATACAACGAATATGAATAACCATTACTTTTCTCTAAGAACACCGGTGCCACTTCTCCTTTGGAAGTTTTCCATCTCATCAGCCTCGGAAACCAGCATAAGCCTTCTTTTATCAATTCCATTATCCTCTGTCATTTCAAATCCTATTGCATCCCCTGCCGGTGCTAATGAAGATTTATCATGTGCCATTATCCTGATATTCGGTTTATCACGGAGCCTTGCAACCAGAAGGACGCTTCTGGCAGTTGCCTGTATATCAATAGAACCAAGTCCTCTGTATGTTGATTTGCTGCCGGATGCCTTATTCATATGACCAATAAGAATAATTGCACAATTATGCTTTTCTGCTATTATTCCAAGATGCTTTAGCACCGGTCTTATTTCATTTGCTCTGTGCATATCAACTGTAGCTCCGATATATGCCTGAATCGGATCAAGAATGATTAACCTTGACCCAGTCTCGATTATTGCCTGCTCTAGCCTATCATCTGTCATTGATAATTCCTTATCTGTCTCATCAATAACCCGAATCATGGAACAATCTGCTCCTGCTTTTTCCAATCTGGGCTTAATCGTATCTTCAATTCCATCTTCTGCTGTCTGATATATGATATGAATAGGCTCATATTCCTTATCATCGTCACATGGGAGCGGCAAACCCCTACTAAGAGCTACCGCTAACTTAAGAACCAGAGTTGTCTTTCCTTCTCCCGGATCTCCTTCAATTATTGTTATCTTTCCGTATGGTATATATGGATACCATAGCCATTCCACCTCTTTTGAAACCACATCCTCCATATGGATAAGTTTCAGTTCAACATTCTGTTTTTCAACCATATTCATCCTCCTTGCTATACTGCTTCTTTGTTAAAATATCCTGTTTCTTCCCAAACTTTTTTATCCGGACAATAATAGCTGAACTCATTTGAGCTCCCTACCTTTATTGCCGTTCCAAATTTGAGTAATCCTTGTTGTATTCCCAGCCTTACATACTGTGCGTCCTTCCCTATTGCACTTGCAATCTCTTTTATTGGTACATTTCTCCCTGTAAAAGCTGGTAAATCACCCTGATAGATAACTTCTGGCATCTCTACCACCTCCTCTTTTATATAGAGCATTTCTTGCTCTGTTGTGTTTTGCATTATAC
>CAVKUW010000047.1:0-1381 GCA_963659815.1 Butyricicoccaceae bacterium | reverse complement strand
CATTATACAGGCCTTTATTTGCTCTGTCAATAGTTCAAAATTTAATGTTGACTATTAAATATTGGTGTGTTACATTTACAATCACAGGAGGTTGAAGCAATGAATACAGGTAAAAAGATTAAATTAATACGAACCTTTCGTGGATTAACCCAGAAAGAACTTGGCGAAGCTTGCGGAATACATGAAGTTGCAATCCGTAAGTATGAGCTTGGAAAGAATCTTCCTAAGCCTGAACAGCTTAGAAAGATTGCAGATGCACTTGGTGTCAATGTTAATTCATTGATGGAATTTGATATCGGGGCTGATGGTGATGTACTACCATTACTATTTGCTATTGATGAAGCATTTGACATTTCTATCAAGGATTTAGACGGCGAGCCCGGCATATTCTTTTCCAATAAGAATCTTGTCCAATTTCTTAAAGACTGGCAGGCTATGAAAGAATTACTTGATAATGGCAGCCAGACACAGGACAATTACGAAATATGGAAGACCATCCGCCCAAGTGTGACAAAGGTAACCCACGAATAACAATCATTTTATCCGTTTGCTATCAGCTTTCTAGTAAATAGCGAAAGGATGGTGCTTATGAAGTTACCCAACGGATACGGAAGCGTTGTAAAACTTTCCGGCAAAAGAAGAAAACCTTATCAAGTGAGAAAGACTGTAGGCTGGCACTATGATAAGGTAAAAGACAAACATGTTCAGGATATGATTACAATTGGATATGCAGCTACCAGAGCTGAAGGCTTGCAAATGCTTGCTGATTACGATAATAATCCATTTGATACCAAGGCTGCTAAGATGACATTTGCAGATGTCTATGAAGAATGGTCAAAGCGTAAGTTTCCTACTATATCTGAATCTATGTAAAAGGATACACAGCATCCTATAAATCCTGTGAATCTCTTTACAACAAAGTTTTCAAGGATATTAAATTAGTTGATTTACAGACTGTTATTGATACTTGCGGTAAGAATTTCCCTACCCTTAAGAAAATCAAAGTCCTATTTAACCAGCTATTTGATTATGCTTTGAAAAATGATATTTGCAACAAAGATTATTCAAGCTTCGTTGATATTGTCCAATACAAGGATCGCAATCCTAACAAATACGATAGAAACAAGTTTGAGAAAAATGAAATTGATATTATCTGGGAACAAAAGGAAGATAAATATTATCAGATAGTATTGATGCTCCTATATAGCGGAGTCCGTATCTCTGAAATGCTTGATTTGAAGAAAGAGAATGTTCATCTGAATGAACAGTATTTTGATGTTATCTGTAGTAAAACAGAAAATGGTATCAGAAAAGTTCCAATAGCAGACTGTCAGACGGCACATTGTAGTAGGTGCAAACCGCATTTTATTTTCGGTAAATA
>CAVKUW010000046.1:0-4866 GCA_963659815.1 Butyricicoccaceae bacterium | reverse complement strand
GCTTTCACAGATATGTCAAAACTTTGCGGAAGCGGATGCAAATATTGCAGATATGTTATTTTAGTTAGTGCAAAACAGCCCTTAAATGGTGTCTGATAAAGATGAGGTTTAAGGGCTGTTTTATAATGATGAAAAGTTAAGGAGCAGGGTATTGGTTATGGGAATGCAAGTTCAGACGAGAAATAAGGCAGACGAAGAAGCCGAGAAGAAACAAAAGAAAGCTGATTTGAAAATGAATATATCGGGATTAGAAAATCGGCTGGATTTGTTACAACAGGAATATAGAATAAAGCAGATTGAAAAGACGGATGCCGTGCATTGTTATGCTAGGAAGCAAAAAATAATAGAGGAGATGCAGGCGGAAAAGAATAACCAGACAATAAAAAAAATATCAGAATTATTAATGGAATATGTAACAGGAGAAAATTATAGAAAATTATGTATGTGCTATGATGAAGCGTTGGGAGCAATAGGGGTAGAGATATATCGAGTTCAACAACAACTTGCGGAAAATCGGGCACAATTAAATAAATTAAGATAGGGAGAATCTGGATATGACAGAGATGAAAATAAGAGATGAAGAAATGGAGACATTAGGGAGAAACCTAATTAATCTTGCAGCTCAAATAGAAAGTCGCTTAAGTAAATTAATACAGAGCTTATCATTGGTGTGTCAGTATGGAATCTCAGATGGAGACTTTCATAATAATTTAGAACTGTATATATCTATTTTGAACTCCCTAAAGTATTCAGTATACGTATGGGCGAGTGAATGTAGCAATAAAATAATACAATTCTTAGAGCAACTAGATCAAGTGGATGGAGATTTGTATTTCTAAACTAAGGAGGTTTTTAAAAATGGGTATATCAGTTGACTATTCAGTAATAGATGCGGAATTAACAGAGTTAGATATAATGATAAATGACAATTATGTTCAAGTTGCTGCCAGTAAATTGGGATCAGAGATATCTTATAGTCAAAGCGATTATGTTGATGTTTTGTTAGATCAAGTAGATACGATAAAAAATATACATAAAATAATGAATGGCATTATTGAAGATTCAATGAAAATGTTAACCATGGCTAGAAAAATATATTCAGATGGAGATATAGAGATACGCGATCTGATATCACAGGAAGGAGAACAGGATGGATAGAGATTATACTACAGAAAAAGAGTCACAATGCTCAGAATTAATAGAAATGCTTGAGACAGAAAATAATACGCTTACCTTTCAACATCCGTGTAATGAAGTATATATACCAACATTTAATGTTCACCATGAAAACTATCAAAGTATATATGCTCAAAATAATAATTATTATGATTCGAGTCTTTATCGGATGATGAATGTATTTGAACGGGTAAGAAAATTTGACCAATGTTCTGCTGCCGGGGAAACAACACAGGAAGAGTTAAAAACACTGAAAGAAAAAATGCAACAGGTTAGAGAGTTGTTGAAACTCCCCAACATTGGAACTTGCACTTCAGAAGTTAATTATAACTTAGGGAGATATGGAAGTGATGTGGCTTTGGCAGGAAGTATATTTGGAGATTGCATAAGTTATACAGATGGTGTGGCTGCTGTGGGATTTGGCGAACAAGCAGAAAATTCACGTGCATATTTGGAACGGGAATTACAGAATTTGATATATGTCGATGAAAATGGAAATGAAATATATAATATGGAGCTTGCACTAGAGATTTTATCAAGGGATGCAAAAGATATTAGTCAAGCTGAATATGGCGCGGTTGCGGCGGCATATCTTTTCATGAATGATAACGAACTTGAAAAATTATTTGCGGTAATGATGACAGCAACGCAAGGAGATGAATATACAGAATGGGTAATTGACGATGAAAAGTGGAATAAATTTAGAACAGGATTGGAAAAGCTGTCTACATATAATTTAAGAAATGTGCAGTTGGATGAAAAAGAAAATGTAAATATGGGAAAAAAGAAAGATAGTAATAAAAATGAAGATTCACTAGATAATAGAAAAAATATAATACAGCGTAAGGCTGTTTTAGATGCATTATATAATATACATCAGTTTGAACAAAACACAAAGGATAGTAGCAACCCTTTTGATATAAAAATTGATTCAGAAAAAATTATAATAAGTTTCCAAGAATATTCGTACAATAGTATGTTCCCAGCTCCGCATGAATCAAGTATTACAATAGGGGAATGCATAACGGCTGAAAATCTCAAGTATTATATTGTAGATGATACAGAAATGCAGTTAAAAAACTATTTTGTTCCTAATTTTACCTCAGATGGATTTACTAGCAAGGAAGAAATGCAAAAGTTTGCATTACAGCATTTAGGTAGTGCAACATTCGATGCATTTGTGGGACAGGCAATAGATAACAATATGGCTGCTGTTGCTCTAAGCTTTGTAGAGGAAGGATTTTCTATGGAGATGGAGTATCAAAAAGGTAAGAGAGATGCAGCCTATATTCAAGAAGTATTAAATCCCATCAAGCAACAAGATGTTTATGAAAAATTTGATTGCTTGAATGTAATAATTGAGTATGATACGAATAGCATAAATGAGAAAGATATGTATGTTGAAGAAGGTGCGAAAACCAGAGCGAATGTTGATTCATTCAATGATGTATTTGGGGAGAATATTACAGTTGATCAAGTGTTGGGTAATCCCATAGAAATCTTTGAATTGCTGGATGGATTTAAAGATGAAAGTGAACTTTTGGAATTATGGAATGGGTACAGAGGAGAAAACAAAAAAATAGACACGAATGTAGTTGACGTTATACCAACAGGTGGAGGGATATGAAAAAATTAATATCTATTTTTGTATTTATTATGGCTGTGTTGAGTGGATGCGAAAATCGGAATAATGCCACAGAAATGATCACAGAGGAATTAAATACGACAGAAGCATTGGAAACAGTGGCACTGAAAGATGCAGAAATTGGAGATATTGTGCAGATGGGAATCTACGAGCAGGACGGAGAT
Organism: Butyricicoccaceae bacterium; assembly: GCA_963659815.1. Classification (GTDB taxonomy): domain Bacteria; phylum Bacillota; class Clostridia; order Lachnospirales; family Lachnospiraceae; genus Coprococcus_C. Next base: position 1,881 of record CAVKUW010000046.1, on the reverse strand, counting down.
CCGGAGACAGAGGACCCGATCTGCTGGGATGTGCTGGATAAGGATGGGGATGCTAAGCTGCTCATATCCCATGATGTGATTGCATATCAGAGATTTTCGGATAGTGCAAAATGCGTAATATGGGAGGATTCGCAGATACGGTCGTGGCTGAATCAGGAGTTTTATGCAGAGGCGTTTGACGAGACAGAGCAGGCAAGTATCCGGGAGACAACGTTGGAGAATCCATCTACGGTAGAATTTGCTGCGCATATACGTCCGGCTGTAGAAGTGCAAATACGGGAGAGCAGACCTGACACGAAGGATAAAATATTTATGCTGAGTTGGAAAGAAGCAGAACAATACTATGGGAAAGGTTTAAGGAATGAATCTGTCCTTGGTCGAAGACCATCAAGCGCTGTTTCGCAGAAACGAAAGACCTTGTTTACAGAGCTTTTGATAGGAAAACTTTCAGATTCAACGTCAAATACTCTGTCTCTGGTCGATGGTACAGAGCGATTATCGTGGATGCTGCGATCAACAGGGTATGATGGAATAAATTGTATTTTAGTGATTGGATATGACGGAAAAAGATCACAAGATAAAGCAGCTTCTTATAATGGCGTTCGACCAGCAATGTGGGTGAATGTGGGTGATTAGCAGTAAAGGGAGAAAGAAATGTGTCTAAATCGAAAACGAAATATAATTATTTTTGCAATGATACTTGGTATCTGTGTAATTATAATTGGGAGCAAGGTATTTTACAAACATCATTCCGAACAAAAGGCGAAAAATCGTTTAATTGAAAATCCGTTTTCTGGGATCAATCAGGAAATCAATCTGCAAAGTGGAAATTATCAAGGTAATACGAAGGCGCTGGTTGTAGATGGATATGTATATTTCTATAAAAGTCGAGTATATCTTGGAAACTATGACCACGCAGATGAGTTAGAAAAATGTGGAAATAATGTAATTTACCGGTTGTCTCCAGATGGAGTGTATGAAGAGTTTTATACGTTTGATTATGGAGATGCGATTTATTATGATATTCGGTCAAAACTCTATTATTATGATGGATACTTCTATGTTCAGATTGAAAATCGGATTTATCGCATCGACAAAGAAGGAACGAATGCGCAGATTATCTACGAGAATATGGGAGAAGGTCACTTAGAATTTGGAATCCGGGATCATTATCTGGTACTCCAAAAAGTAAGGGAATACTTCTACATGGATTTGGATAAATGGGATTGGAGCCAGCGGATAGAGGTCGGGCGAATGAGGCATTTGTTCAATATAGACGTAGGACTTGCGGATTTATATGGAGGTATTATATATGGAACAGGGAAGGAACTGCCGAACACTGTTATTTACGATGAACAGGATTATGAATTGCAGCTCTATGATGTGGAAGAGAAAGTGTGGAAGGAGATTGAAGCAAGTGTACATTGTGTAAATATTTATAAGGGAGACATCTTCTTTGCGGAGCGTGAGGACGATTCTTCCGTTTGCATAAAGTACATATCAATGGAAGGCGAGTCGGAAGAGGACCTGTTTACCATCAACCTAGATACAGATGCTAATATAAGGGTAAAATCGCTTGTCGTAAGTGATGATTACATTGTCTACGATTTGGGACCGAAGGAGTATTACGGGGGCGTAGATAAGCGAGTGGTCTGGAACCGGCATACTGGAGAGACACAGCAGGCGATCGAGTATCAATAAGGATGGAATAGGGTTCGACTGATAATGATATGAAAAGGAGAACATAAATGACACATCACAAAAAGCATAGCATATATAAAGGCAGAAGGGCGATTTTCACATTCATTAGTATACTTCTGGTCTGCGTGTTGCTTCGGGGGAATGTACGGGCGGCGGAGATGCCGGAAGGAGAGCCTGTAG
>CAVKUW010000045.1:0-2884 GCA_963659815.1 Butyricicoccaceae bacterium | reverse complement strand
TATCATATGCTCCTTTACTATTTCCTAAATCTCACTTCTATTCCATTATTTGTTCTGCTCCTTGTCTAATTTCATCTCAATTCTCCTCCGAAACATAGTATTATTAATGAACATTTTTTTGTTCTAATATCATTGAATTAATCCCCTTAAATATGGCATCCTTAATAATTTCTGTATAGTCTTCATAACTATGGTTTTTTTCCATAAGCAAATCAACCACTTTGATTTCGGATGTCCTTAAGTGGAGACATAATTTAAAAAATAACTATTTCCACTTTTTACATCATGCCATTTACCTCATCTTCAAAATCGCATGCTATAATCACACCCTTACAGCATCCCTTTAAACAACTAAGCAGATTAGCAATATTTTTTATATATTGGCTTTCTTCAATATTGTGCGGTTCAATATCTAAGTAATACTTCCAATACAAAAAATCTGTAGAATCCAATAAATATTGTTCAACATTATATTCCTTATTCTTTTGAACACTAATATCACACCACTCAGTAATGATATAATTTACTGCTTCTTTTTTACCATCAATACAATTTATTAGTAAAGCAAACAGTTTTTCGTAATCCATATCAGTATCAACAAATACCTTACAATATAAATCGTCGTACATTATTCACCTCCTACTCAAACGGAATGAACGGTGGATTATCAAATGCTCCACCCTGTTTAATTATCGAAATATCTACTTCCATTCCAAAAATTTCTTGTAATTCTTTTCGTAAACCACTTAACTTAGCTTCTCCAGCTTGTATTTTACCAGTTTCTATTGCATGCAACATTGTTCGCTCTTTCGCTGAACCAGGATTAGGAGTCTTAAAATATTGATTTATAAGTGAATCAAATTTATCACCTGATACTCTTAATGCAATATCTATATCTGATGTTGGTTTCGCGGTTCCTTTTGCTCAACTTCCTTGAACAACAATATCATTACTTATATCTCCAACCCTATCTCTAAGTAGTTTTGAAGCATTACTAAACTGTTCTTGCGAAATTCCTTGAGGTAATGAGTATCTACCACTCTCCCCGCCCATTTCCGGTGCTGTACCCGGTCTCTCTGAAGGTAAATCATTCAATGAACCAGGAACTGCATTAAGTTCAGAAACAAGCCCAGCTAAACATACTAAATCTGATGCAATCGTACTTCCATATAGGATTTTATAATATGCGTCTTCTCCTAAACGTGCTTTTATTTTATTTACGGCTTCCTTATCAAGCTCATCTACACTTATATATATTGTAAACCTTCTGCTCCCCCAAAAATGTCGTAGCTGTACTCGGATACTATTTTTCATTATGTATCAGAAAATATACTTCATCCTTAAGCCAATGTTTGTTCTTTTCATAAAGATAGTTATAATTCGCATCTGTATAATATTCCACTGGAGATATGCTATTATCTTTACCTTGAATAATATGTGGCGAATCAGCTGTACATCCTAATTCAAGCCATAGTTCCGTTAGTCCCATTAAGCCATCAATACAATTTGTATTTTTATCTTTTAGGAATTTATTAACTCGAGCAGCCCTTATTTTTCTATCTTCTATATCATCTGGATTTTCTTCTTCATTTGCCAACTCATAAAGAATATCCATAACATCCTCTAAATCATAGTCACCAGAGCCTGCCAACTCACATATTTCAATTCTATCCTCTCCTTTTTCCAGTTGCTCCCCCGCATATTCCACTATTTCATTTACAGAAATTTGCTTTTCTAATAATCCTCTATATAACAATTTCCAAGTTATATTTAACTTTAGTTCTTTAATATCTGCTATTTTTATCATGGTTTTATTGGCACTCCATTCATCGCTCCATTTTGAATAAACATTCTGTGTGTTACTTTTTCCCTATTCATATCCAAAATAAAACTAATATACCACGTTTTTTCTTTCCCAATTATTGCAAAACAAGTTATATTCAAACTTATAATCTACTCTACCAAAACTATCAGCTCTCAACGAATCACCTTCACATATAACTTCAAGTTTAAAATTATTACAAAATCGAGAATATATATAACCCTGTGGAGGCACTATTAATCCTTTGTTCTCTCCCTCTGTATTATATACAATAATACTCTTTCTTTTATTCATTACATATATCTTCTTTTTTAATATAAAAACATCATTTATATCTTCTAGCTGGATTTCATGTTTTCCTGCATTCTCATCGTAAATAGTCAACAAATTATTATCATCATATTTGCAAATATCCTTACCTGAAAATCCTACAAATCGATATTCATAAATTCCATCAAACATTAATTCAATGTAAATTGCTGTTGCAACATCTGTGGCAAATTCAACTCCCTTTGTCTCGTATATAATCTCTTTATCATCATATAACCACTTTACCATATTATCTACATATTCAACTTCCATAATTTGTCACCTCATTTAATTCTTTTAATCGAACCTGGTACTACTTCAATAAAATCCGTTCTATTTATTCTACCTAACCCGTTAAACAAATCATATTGTGTTAATGAACTATTTCCAGGTAGATACATATCTACTCCCAAGTCAATTTGTGGTCCAATGGGGCCAGCCGGACATATTAATTCAACGCCGTCTTTTACTCTATATGTGACTACTTTTCCACAATCATCTTTCCAGTCATATTTTATAGCCATATCTTTTCTTGCAAATTCAACACTTGGAACATCTTCTTTTAATGCAAATCCACCTGGATTACTTGTCTTCTGCTTTGAATCCAAAACCATGTTAAAAGTATCTCCACTCTTAAGAGTAACCATATGTTCACTTGGCTTATATCCGTCTGGCCATGGTGATTGTTCCTTAACTAATCTAAAATAATCATCAATATTTTTACCAGGATTATTCATAATAAAATCATTATAG
>CAVKUW010000044.1:0-2027 GCA_963659815.1 Butyricicoccaceae bacterium | reverse complement strand
GTGTATAACCGTGCGAATCCGTTAAAACCTTGGGAGATGATGGGAAGGATGCATGACAAATATCTGATCGCAGATGGTAAGACATACATCCTTGGCGGACGAAACACGTACAATTATTTCCTTGGTGAATTCCCGGGACACAAGAATTACGACCGCGATGTGCTGGTCGTCTGTGAGAATCCGCAGGCAGATAGTTCTGTGAACCAGTTGCTTGCTTATTTTGAGACAATCTGGAGCCAGAAGGATTGTAAATATTTTCATGACAAAGAGAAGCTTGCCGACCGGAAATCCGTCAAGCAGGCAAAGGAAGAGTTGCAGGCGGCATTTGCCACCTATTACGAAGCACAGAAGGATTCAATCACAGATACGGATTTTGTGAAGGACACGGTTGCAACCGACAAGATTACACTGATTTCGAATCCGATTCATACCGGGGTGAAGGTGCCCACAGCATGGTATGAGATGGGCGTTCTGATGAAGCAGGCGAAGAAGCGTGTGAAGATCCACACACCGTATATCATCTGCAATGACATGATGTATGACACATGGACGGACGTTGCTGCAAATGTACCGGAATTTACTGTTATGACAAATTCTGTGGCGAATAATGGCAATCCATTTGGTGCCGCAGATTACCAGAAAAACCGTGACAGGATCAGCAGTACCGGCGTCACGATCTGGGAGTATGAAGGCGGATATTCATATCATGGGAAGAGTATCCTGATCGACGATGATATATCCATCATCGGTTCCTTCAATATGGATATGCGGAGTGTCTATTTAGACACAGAACTGATGCTCGTAATCCGAAGCAAAGAGATCAACGCCCAGTTGGAATCAGCCATGATGAAATATGAACAGGGCGCAAGACAGGCGCTTGCCGACGGACAGTATGCGAATCCATATCACGTGGAGCCAATCGCACTTACACCGAAACGCCGCCGTAGAGTATTCGTTGTACGGTATCTGCTTGGATGGCTGCGATTTTTGTTTTAGAGATATAATTAGATAAGATATAAAAAAGAAAGGTTTATCCGAGGGAATTGGATAGACCTTTTTTTGTATGGTAAAGCATAGAGAACCAATAAGAAAATGTATTTTTGCTACAATTTGTAGCATTTTGATTTTTCTCTTGCGGCAAGAAGACACGCGTGACTATGAAAAGTTGCGACACTGTCGCAACAATTGACTTATAAATATTCTCAAGTTCATAATAAAATGTAAAGTAAGGCGTGAGTTATAAAATATAACTTGCGTCTTTTTCTTTTATTCAAAGATTCCATGATATTCTAAAAATTCATTATTTAATTCTCAAGGAGGAAATTGCATATGCAATATGGATACATCCGAGTATCGGCGACAGATCAGAATTTAGACAGACAGTTGATTGCGTTAAAGAACGCAGGCGTGGAAACAAAGCGGATATTTGTAGACAAATTATCAGGGAAAGATTTTAATCGTCCCAATTATAAAAGGTTGATAAAGCGATTAAAGCGCGGTGATTTGCTATACATAGTAAGCATTGATCGGTTGGGACGTAATTACACGGAGATTCAGGAACAATGGAGAATGCTGATTCATGATAAACAGGTGGATATCTGCGTGCTGGATATGCCGCTCTTGGATACGCGAAACAAGAAAGACCTGATGGGAACCTTTGTTGCAGAGCTGGTATTGCAGATACTTTCTTTTGTTGCGGAAAATGAGAGAGCGAATATACGGAAAAGGCAGGCGGAAGGGATTGCCGCGGCAAAAGTGCGGGGCGTACAGTTTGGTAGACCTAAAATCATACTTCCGGATGATTTTGTGGATATTGTATATGCGTGGAAACAACGAGAATTGGCGGTGGATGAGATTCTACAAAGGTATCATATCAGCAGGACAACGTTCTACCGGCGGGCGAAGGAGTGTATGAAGACAAAATAAAAATGCCATAAAGTATACTTTTTGAAAAATGATGAAAATTTTTAGACGTTTATAAAGAAATAACAGGATAGACATATGTTGTCCAATTAAAAATTTAGAAT
>CAVKUW010000043.1:0-2469 GCA_963659815.1 Butyricicoccaceae bacterium | reverse complement strand
CCCCAATTTTTCTCTACATATTTGTCTGCCATTGGGGAGATTTTTTCATATATCACTAACCACCCCATTATTTTCTGTATTTATCTCTATTTCATTGGGGATTTTTCCCATATCGTGATTTTTACCCAATCCGATCCTGAAAAAACTCGATTTCTTCTCCAAGCGGTCCTCTGCCAAATGCAATCCTTGCCTTATATTCCGGATCGGATGGAATCACAATATCCTTTGGTTCCACAAACACCTCGTACCCTACTACCTTCAGCTTTTCTACGCAGGCATCTACATCCTCGGTTGCAAGGGCAAAATGCCGGATAATTCCTTTCTCCGCTTTTTCTCCGCCATTTGCGAATGCTTCCAATACTGCATTTCCAAACTGAAACATGATTCCTTCACTCCATGTTCTGGCGATCTCTAATTCCAAAATATCGTGATAAAAATGTACCACTTCCTTATATTCCTCTTCGTTGGCACATTTCAGACATACGTGATGAATTCCTTTTATCAAGCTCATTTTCTAACTCCTTTATCATAACAATCGTCCATACTAAAACTCTCTATCTAACATACGGATCAATCCCGCAGCAGTGCATCCACTTCCACTTCAAACGGCAGCTTACTCAATATATCCTGCTCCATATCGACGCCCGGATAGACCTCGATCAGCTTGAGACCGCTCTCCACCAGCTCAAATACGCAACGCTCCGTCACATAAATCACGCGCTGACCATTCGCCTTCGCCCGCTTCGCGGAGAAGCTGATGCTCTTCACATTATCCACGAATTTCGAGATGGCACCCTCATTCTGGATGAAAACCTTCCCGTTTTTCTCTTCTACACTTAATCCCTTTGTGTTAAATGTCAGGCAGAATACAACCGTCGGTGTCTTGGCTGTGATATTCGCAAATCCACCAACGCCTGCAAATGCCCCCGGACCATTGTGTGCATTTACATTTCCGTACTTGTCGACCTCTATACCACCCATAAAGCAGATATCCAGTCCGCCATTGTTATACAGGTCAAACTGATTCGCCATGTCATAGATAGAATCCGCACCGATTACTGCACCAAAGACCTTGCCCGATGCCGGGAATCCACCGACACCTCCCGATTCTACGGTGAGCGTGATCTTATCGAGCATGCCATTTTCTCTCGCATACTTAGATACCGTCTCCGGGATTCCGACACCGATATTCACGATATCATCCGGCTTTAACTCCTGTGCCGCACGCTTGCCGATGATCTCTGCACTCGTGTTCACGACACTCTTCGTCATCGTCCGCTTCTCCAGCATCTCTGCCCAGTCCTGCCACTGTGAATATGGAATCTCGAAACTACCGGTTAATGATTCGTAAGCGGCGTGACGCGGCTCTGGCTTGATCTCGACGATTGCATCGACGAGACAGCCCGGAATGATTGTGCTGTGTGGTCTGGATGGGCGTACCACCAGACGATCTACCTGCACGATTACCTTACCGCCATTTGCCTTCACCGCCTGACAGATGGATAACGCATCACCCGCAGTAAACATATCATCGAATGAAATATTTCCTTTGTAATCTGCCGCCGTTCCCTTGATCAATGCAACATTGATCTTCGGCAATTTATAATACAGGAACTCTTCACCATCTAACTCCACATATTTGACAAGTGAATCGTCCTTCGAGATGGCGTTGATTCCCGGTCCTTCCAGTCTTGGATCAACGAAGATGTCAAGTCCTACCTTGGAAAGCGCTCCCGGAAGTCCGCCTGCCTGCGCACGGATCGCATGCGAGATACAGCCGAGTGGCAGATTGTACGCTTCAAACCGATCTTCGAGAACAAGCTTCTTCGTGCTGTACATCGCGCCAAAATGTCCACAAATGATCTTGTCCACAGCGCCCTCCCGGATATACGATTCCGCAGCCTTATTCTCATCCCATGCACCAAATCCGGCACTTGAAATCTCCATCAGATGCTTCGGCGATCCCGTCGCCTTATATCGATCATACAGTGCCTCATGCAGTTCCACCGGAATATCAATTCCAAGGAAGGAATTTAACGCGATCACGTCGCCATCCCCGATCAATCCGACTGCTTCCTGTGCTGACATTATTTTGTACATGGTTCTTTCCTCTTTTTCTATCGTAATCTTTTGTGTATTCACACATTCAATAAGAATAGAGTATCATACACAATGTGCTATTTCAATGTCTTTGTATATTTCAAATTACACGATCAAACCGATCAATGCAACGACTCCACCGATGATTGCGGAAAGTATAAGGCTTGACACAAATCCGAGGAAGAACCATTTCCAGTGAAATGCATAATCATGATATGCTTCTGTCATATCCTCGGTTCCCGGAATCACCCACCACTTGGAATGGCAGAACCAGATTGTGTCGATAATCAATGCATCCACCAGCGAGAACACATTTAAGAAAATATATGACTGCACAAATCCAGCAAAAAATGTGTCCTGCTTGTTGAA
>CAVKUW010000042.1:0-3388 GCA_963659815.1 Butyricicoccaceae bacterium | reverse complement strand
ATGCGATCGGTAAGAAGCGTGACGGCGGCAAGTACGGCGGCAACGATGAGCGGGAACAGACATTGAATCAGCTTTTAACAGAGATGGATGGATTTGAAGGCAACAACGGCGTTATTATTCTGGCAGCAACGAACCGACCGGAATCACTTGATCCGGCACTTACCAGACCGGGACGTTTTGACCGACGGGTACCTGTAGAGCTGCCTGATCTGAAAGGCCGTGAGGCAATTCTTAAAGTACATGCGAGAAAAATCAAAGTTGGTGATAATGTAGATTTTCATACGATCGCACGTATGGCATCGGGTGCATCTGGTGCGGAACTTGCGAATATTATCAATGAGGGTGCGCTTCGTGCTGTTCGTTCAGGGCGGACATTTGTGACAGAAGCGGATCTGGAAGAAAGTGTCGAGGTTGTAATCGCCGGTTATCAGAAGAAGAATGCCGTGCTTTCGGATAAGGAGAAAAAGACGGTTGCGTATCATGAAGTCGGACATGCGTTGGTTGCTGCTTTGCAGAGCCATTCTGCACCAGTACAGAAGATCACAATCATCCCACGTACATCGGGAGCGCTTGGCTATACGATGCAGGTTGAGCAGGGTGATAAATACCTGATGACGAAGGAAGAGATTGAAAACAAGATTGCAACCCTGACCGGTGGACGTGCAGCAGAGGAAGTGGCATGTGGAGAGATTACAACTGGCGCTTCGAACGATATTGAGCAGGCAACCAAGCTGGCACGTGCGATGATTACCCGGTATGGTATGAGTGATGAGTTCGATATGGTAGCAATGGAGACAGTGGAAAATCAGTATCTGGGTGGAGATACCTCTCTTTGCTGTTCGGCAGATACACAGAAGGAAATCGACCACAAGGTTGTCGAGTTAGTGCGCACGCAGCATGAGAAGGCGAAGAAAATGCTTGTTGATAATAAGCGACTGCTGGATATTCTGGCAATGCATCTCTATGAGAAAGAGACGATTACCGGTGATGAGTTCATGGAGATTCTGAACAAGGAAGGGGGAGCCGCTCTATGAAAAGACATACAGGCTATGGATGGCTGGAGTTGATTGAAGGAATCCTGCTTATGATCCTTGGCGTTTTGTCGATTGCGTCACCGAGTGGCATTCTGCGTTGGTTCACGTTCTTTTATGGTGTGATGGCGACGGTGACAGGTATTACAGATATTATCTTTTATGCGAAGACAGAGCGTTATATTGGATTTGCACCATGCGTTGCATTGATCACAGGTGTGCTCAGTGTGATTACGGGTTTGGCGATGATGGCATATCCGCACATTGGCGAATTGATTGTGACTTTGCTTTTACCGTTGTGGTTTATTGCGCACAGTTTGTCGAAACTTTGTCATCTGGGATATATTCGGAATCTGTATAAAGGAAGATATTTTTATTTCACGCTGTGTATCAATGTGATCGGTCTGATCTTGGGCGTACTGATGATATTCTGGCCACAGATCGCGCTGTTCTCAGTCGGATTTTTGATTGGCGCATACCTTGTAATACTGGGTGTGGACAGTGTGATATCCGCATGCAGCAAGCTCGGTCGGGATTGGTAAATGATTTGCAAAAAAAGTAGGCACATTTCTTGTATTAAAATACATAATTATGCTATACTTTTCTTTTAGAAAATTTATATAAACATGCAAGGAGGAAGCAGATATGTCAAATATTTTTAAGAAGATCAATGGAAAGAAAACAGGAATTTTTGCAGCAGGAGTATTATTTGGAACAGCAGGAATCAAGCTTTTGACAAGCCGTGATGCAAAGAAGGTTTACTCACATGGTACAGCCGCTGTCCTTCGTGCAAAGGACTGCATCATGAAGACTGTGACCAATGTACAGGAGAATGCAAGTGATATCTATGCAGAGGCAAAGCAGATCAACGCGGACCGCGAGATCGAAGCTGAGGCACAGGTAATCGAGGACGAAGCAGAAGCAGAGGAGCAGGCGACAGAAAATGAAATTTGTGATTAAACATGAGATACGAGGCAGAATTCGTTTTCATGTTGCACAGAAGAACATGTCGTACCGGGAAGCCGATATCCTTCAGTATTATCTTGACAGCATGAAACATGTCAGTTCTGCGAAGGTAAATCATTCGACCTGCGATGCGGTTGTCTGTTATGAGGGAAGCCGGGAAGCGATGATAACAGCGCTCCGGCGGTTCCATTATGAGACGGCAGATGTGCCGGAATCCTATCTGGCAAATTCTGGCAGACAGGTGAATGAAGAGTACAAAGAAAAACTGGTAGACAAGGTTTTAATGCGATGCATCAACCGGATGTTCTTACCGATGCCGATCGCGAACACCCTGACTGCCATCCGTTCGGTAAAATATATCACGAACGGACTGAAAACATTAGCAAAACGAAAGATCGAAGTTCCGGTTCTGGATGGCACGGCAATCGGTGTATCCGTATTCCGTGGAGATTTCCAGACGGCAGGCTCTATTATGTTCCTGCTTGGAATCGGTGAGATCTTAGAGGAGTGGACACACAAGAAATCTGTCGGTGATCTTGCGCGGAGCATGTCCTTGAATATCGGAAAAGTCTGGTTGAAGAAGGACGGACAGGAAGTACAGGTATCTGCAGAATCTATCCATGTGGACGATGAGATCGTCATTCATGTCGGAAATGTGATTCCGTTCGACGGAGTCGTTGTCGATGGCGATGCGATGGTCAATCAGGCATCGATGACAGGCGAACCTTTGCCGGTACATAAGCAGGCAGATTCGTATGTCTATGCCGGAACGGTGCTCGAGGAAGGTGAGCTCTGTATTCGTGTGCGTCAGGTCGGTGGCTCAAGCCGGTATGAGAAGGTTGTCACGATGATCGAGGAATCCGAGAAGCTCAAATCTTCTCTGGAGAGCAAGGCGTCACATCTGGCAGACAAGCTTGTACCGTATACATTACTTGGAACAGCCGCAACGTATCTGTTCACGCGGAATGTGACGAAAGCACTGTCTGTATTGATGGTTGATTTCTCCTGTGCGTTGAAGCTGGCAATGCCGATTTCGGTATTATCTGCGATCCGACAGGCGAGCAAGTCAAGCATCACGGTGAAGGGCGGTAAGTTCTTAGAGGCGATGGCGGAAGCAGATACGATCGTATTTGATAAGACCGGAACGCTGACGAAGGCAACCCCGCGTGTGGTAGATGTTGTATCGTTCTGCAATGAAAGCAGCGATGAACTGCTGCGGATCGCCGCATGTCTGGAGGAGCATTTCCCTCATTCGATGGCACGTGCAGTTGTTGATGCGGCAAGCGAAAAGAATCTGGTGCATGAAGAGGTTCACTCGAAGGTGTCCTATATCGTAGCACATGGTATTTCTACTACGGTAGAAGGAAGAAAGACAATTATCGGAAGCTATC